>NZ_JBATGR010000315.1:0-1904 GCF_049665975.1 Eudoraea sp. | reverse complement strand
ATGTACTCCTGCTTGCTTACAATCAGAGGCGATATTTCTACCAACTTCTGTAATAACTTCGTCATTATCTTTTATGGCACCCAGAGTTATAGCATATGGGTATTGGGGTGTGTTTTCTACTCGCATTGCCAATCCCCATTCAGCATCAATGCTAATTAATAAAGGATATTTGGCAACTTGCTGATAACGTTTAATAAGAGATTTCAGAACTTGATAACTATCCTCATTGTACACTACCTTTTTCTTTCCTTCATAATTAGTGGCAGCGCTAGCTCTGGAATGAAAAAAACATAGTCCACCTATATGGTAGTTTGCAATTAACTCTTCGAGTTTTAATATTTCTTCTTCAGAGTCATTAATAAATGCCGCTGGCATAAAAAGCTGTCCGACTTTTTCTTTTAGTGTGAGTCCTTTTTTAGCTGTTGGATAGTCCATACTATTATGCCTCTGAACTTGCCCCTTTTTTTCCATAATCTGCCGGATATTTTAAATATTTTAAAATCAATAATGCTGGCAATGCACCCAACACCACCCATATAAAGAACCCATCATAGCCCAGCCATTCCTGAATATATCCACTAACCAGACCGGGGAGCATCATACCAAGGGCCATAAACCCAGTGGCAAGAGCATAATGGGAAGTTTTAGAGGCTCCTTCGGCGATGTAAATCAGATAAACCATAAAACCTGCGATTCCAAAACCATAACCAAACTGTTCCAGGACCACGGTGGTTATTACGGCGAACTTATTCGTAGTATTTGTTATCGCAAGGAAAGCGTAAAAAGCATTGGGGATATTTATGGAAAGAACCATTGGTAACATCCATTTTTTTAAGCCATCTCTTGAAATCAGTATCCCGCCCAGAATTCCTCCAATGGTAAGCATAATAACTCCGATAGTTCCGTATATGTAACCAACCTCCGAGGTGCTATATCCTAATCCACCTTCAGCAGTGGAATCCAGGAAAAAAGGTGCTGACATTTTCACCAATTGCGATTCTCCAAATCGAAAGAAGAGAACAAACGCTAATGCCATACCCATGCCTTTTTTATTAAAAAATGTCCTAAATACTTCAAAAAATCCTGCAGGTTTCTGTTTTTCAATAGCTTCAGAAGATTCAAATTTAGGGGTCACAAAAAAGTTGGTAAGCGTTAAACCAAACATCAAGAGTGCGGCAGCTATCATGGTAATGGACCATGCCTTGGTATTATCTCCATAATAATTTTCCAAAAACCCGGCAAGAATAACCAAAAGCCCTTGTCCGGTAACGTTTGCCAACTTGTAGAATGTACTTCGTATACCAACAAAAAAAGATTGCTTGTCCTGTGTTAAGCCTATCATATAATAACCGTCCGAGGCAACATCATTAGTGGCAGAGGCAAAAGCAGCCATCCAGAAGCATGCTAATGTGGTAACAAAAAAAATGTTGGTTGGTAAAAACAGTCCTACTCCGAGCAAGGCAATAGCAACAAGAAGTTGCATAAATAAAAACCAATTTCTCTTTGTGCTAATAATATCTACATAAGGGCTCCATAAAGGCTTTATTACCCATGGAAGATATAGCCAACTGGTATACAGACCAATATCAGCATTGCTGATACCCAGTTTTTTGTACATAATAACGGATACCGTAACCACTAAAACAAAAGGGAGGCCTTGGGTGAAATAGAGCACCGGGATCCATACCCAGGCACGTTTATTTTTTTGTACCATACGAGTTTATTTCACTTAAATGTATGACAATTGGCTCACTTTCTTTTCTAAACTTATCAGTAAAGGTGACGGCAATATTTTTTCTTTGGTCAATTAATCCTTTTCCGAGGTTAAAGGAGTTACTGTTATCCATGAATATTTGAGTGATAATATTTTTTGGTCCGCAGACCGGTAGTTTTTTAGATTTTTT
>NZ_JBATGR010000314.1:0-1912 GCF_049665975.1 Eudoraea sp. | reverse complement strand
GGGCAATGATGGTCTTGGAAGGCGATGCTGATGGTATGATTTCAGGGCATTCAAGGGCATATTCAAATGTGGTAAAGCCAATTTTTGAAGTCATAGGAAAGGCAAATAACGTTTCAAAGGCGGCAACTGCTCATATTATGATTACCCAGAGAGGCCCTTTAATCCTTGCAGATACCTCAATAAATATTGATCCGAATGCAGAAGAATTGGCTGAGATAACTCAGATGACTGCCAATCTGGGTCTTGCCTTTGGTTTTGATCCTGTTTTGGCACTTCTGTCGTATTCTAATTTTGGTTCCTCCAACCATCCGCATGCCGTTAAGGTAAGAGAAGCTGTTAAGATATTACACTCAAAAAATCCGCAATTAATAGTTGATGGAGAAATACAAACTGATTTCGCACTTAACAAAAAACTTCGAAAAAGTCAGTTCCCGTTTTCCACTCTGGGAGGTAAAAGAGTAAATACCTTAATTTTCCCTAATCTTGAGGCGGCAAATATTACCTATAAATTACTTAAAGAGCTTCATGCTGCAGAATCAATTGGGCCAATTATGCTGGGCCTTAGAAAGGCGGTTCACGTTTTGCAATTGGGTGCCAGTGTAGAAGAAATGGTAAATATGACCGCTGTAGCGGTTATAGATGCCCAGGAGCGTGAGAAAAGGCGTAAGGTAAAAATGGGATTGAGTAACGAAACGGATTAATACACCATTTCAATAATAAATAAAATATAAATGATTACCCATTTAAAAGGTAGGCTTGTAGAAAAGAATCCCACTTACGTAGTAATAGAATGCGGCGGAGTTGGCTATTTCGTAAACATATCACTTCATACTTTTTCAAAAATTTTGGATTCGGAAAGTATTCAGCTTTATACACATTTGCAGATAAAGGAAGACTCACATACCTTATTTGGATTTGCGGAAAACTCCGAAAGAGAAATATTCAGGTTATTGCTGTCTGTTTCAGGAATAGGGTCAAGTACTGCCAGAACAATGCTTTCTTCGCTTACGCCCTTGCAGGTTAAGAATGCAATTGCCTGTGGGGATGTTCCTACAATACAGGCCGTTAAGGGTATAGGCGCTAAAACCGCTCAACGCGTTATTTTGGACCTAAAAGACAAGGTTTTAAAAATCTATGATATTGACGAAGTTTCACCAAATTCAAACAATACAAATAAAGAAGAAGCGTTATCTGCTTTAGAGGTTCTCGGGTTTGTCCGAAGGCAGTCAGAAAAGGCTGTTGAAAAGGTTTTATCTCAGGACCCTACTCTAAGCGTAGAGGACATTATAAAACACGCGCTTAAAAATTTGTAAATAAGTTTGAAAAAAGGGGCAAAATCAATTCTTAAATCATATTCATTTAAGCTTTTTTTACTTTCCTTCATTTTTCTGGGAGTTATAAATACAATTCAGGCTCAGGAAACAAATGAACAGGAAACAGATTCTGTACAGATTGATTCTGTTCAGACCGGGTTTGCTCTGGGAAGAATTTTACTGGAAAATCCTAATAGCATTGTTTCTAAATATACGTATGATCCCAAGCTTGATAGATATTTCTATTCTGAAATGGTGGGGGATTTTGATATTAGCTACCCTATTATACTTACACCTGAACAGTACTTAGATCTGGTACAACAGGAAAACATGAAGTCCTATTTTAAAGAAAAAATAGATGCATTCTCAGGTAAAAAAGCCGGCTCCGAAGAGGCCCGAAAAAACTTGCTTCCTAATTTCTATGTAAATAGCGGATTTTTTGAGACCATATTTGGTGGAAATACTATTGAAGTAATTCCCCAGGGATCTGTTGCAATGGACCTTGGTGTTATATGGCAAAAAAATGACAACCCAGCACTTTCTCCAAGAAACCGTACCAATCTCTCATTTGATTTTGATCAGCGTATTAGTTTAAGCTT
>NZ_JBATGR010000313.1:0-4624 GCF_049665975.1 Eudoraea sp. | reverse complement strand
ATAATTAATGCAATGAAAAAACATAATGTCAAGCGGTTCATTTGCATCACATCTCTAGGGGTGAATGACAGTAGATTTAAACTTGGATTGTATTATACCCTTTTTACGATACCCATAATACTTTTATTTTACTTTTTAGATAAATCTAAACAAGAAAAATTAATAATGAATAGCAATCTGGATTGGACCATAATTAGACCCGGACAGCTAACTAATGGAAAAAAAAGGATAAATTATAAACATGGGCCTTTTGTTGGCAGTTATATCCTGACCAGAATGATCTCAAGAGCAAGTGTTGCTCATTTTATGCTAAATCAGCTTGAGGACCAGACCTATCTGAGAATGACACCAGGAATAACAAATTAAAAACTGCAGCTAACACTATGAATAACTAATTGCGGGCAGAAATTCAGGATTGAAATTCCTGTAATCGATTATCTTTAGCACATACAAGACAATTTCCGTTGGTATGTCCATATCTGACCATATACGAACCGTTAGCTGAAAGCATACAACAATCTATAACCTGAACTCAAATGAACCAAAAGTAATTCGAAACTGTTATTATCATAATACACTTACTCATTACCTAATCTGATTCTCTGCCAACGTCAAACAATTTATTACCCTGTATTTTAAATGCCCTATGGCATACACTACAAAAACAAAAAATCCAACCACTTTCGTGATTGGATTCTCTTGGCAGGGCCAGGCCAACTAAGTACATCTTTGATGAACTTAATTGATGTGGCATTTTCATTATCCGCTGTTTTTACAGTGCTGTTAATTCTGTGTTATCAGCGGGCATTGTAGAACTTTCTTTTCATTGAAGAAATTTTTATAATACCTAATTAGCAAACCTGTGAATTATCTAACGGAAAGACGTACCTTACCAATATGACTATTAATTTTGACGACCATAGAAGATCGTGTTAAAAAATTATTCCTTCCTAATTTTGTAAATATAGATTTTGAACTTATATCATTTGAAACTCAAATTCATTGGTTTTTTTACTTTATGCTTGCTCTTTTCGTGTAATAGAGATGAGCAAAAAGATAATACAATCACTTTTTGGTCATCAAATGCCAGTCAGGAAATTCTCTTCACAGCTTATTTTGCCGATAAATGGAATGAAAATCACAGTGAGAAGCTAGAATCCCAGCCAATTCCTGAAGGGCAATCCAGCGAAGAGGTTATTATGGCCGCTGTAGTAGGCCGAACCACTCCGGATATTTATGCGAATATGTGGCAGGGTTTGGTAGAAATGTATGCAAAATCGGGTGTACTTGTTCCATTAGATACCATCGAAGGGTTTACAGATTTTATAAGGGCGCGATCTGGTGAAGCGGTAGTTAAGGAAATTACTTCGGCTGATGGTCATATTTATCAGATCCCCTGGAAGATAAATCCATTTATGACCATTTATAATGAAAAAAAGATAGCACAGCTGGGGTTAAATACTGTGCCTGCCACCTATAGCGCTTATCTGAAGGCCGGTAAAGATTTTTCAAAAGATACAGATGGAGATGGCTATGTAGACAAGTGGATAGGAGATACAGAAGTAAAAAACATCTGGCATCAACGGCTGAATAATTTTTATCCGTTGTATCTGGCAGCATCTAATGGAGCCCCTTTGATAAAGGACAATAAAGCCGTTTTTAATAATGAATACGCTGTTGGGGTGTTTAATTTTTTGCAGACAATATATCGTGAAGGTTACTTCGCCAAAGAATCTAATACGGTAGGGTCAGATAAATTCCTGGCAGGGCATACAGCTACTAAATGGACCGGGGCATGGGACGTGAGTTATCTGGAGCGATACAAGGAGGACGACTTTGAGTACAACATAGCACATTTGCCAGTACCAGATGACCATCGGGGAGTAGTGTACACCTATGCCGATCCAAAGAATATAGTACTTTTCAATACCTGTAAAAACCCTGCACTGGCATGGGAATTCATAAAAACAATGATCGATGAATCGGGGGATTTAAAATTTTTGGAATTATCCGGTCAGATTCCCAGAAGACAACAGATAAAAGAAAATGAAGTGTTTCAGGAATTCCTGAGAGAAAACCCAAAAATAATTCCATTTATTGATCAATCTAATTTTGTATATGGAACAGACAATTGTGAAGTATTGATTGAAGTATTAGACATTATATCCCAGGAATACGAATCCTGCGTTATTCACAACAAAAAAACACCCGCCAAAGCTATTGCCGATGCTACAAGGGCAGTAGATATACTATTGGGGAATTTTTAAGAAGCCAATATGCAAGTAAGACCAAAAAAGAAACGCAGCATTTTACCATATCTTTTGGTATCGCCTTACATGCTTTTCTTTCTGGTATTTGTGGCGTTTCCGGTATTATTTTCATTCTTTTTGACTTTTCATAAATGGAATATTATCTCCCCTATGGAATATTCCGGAATGGATAATTATACAAGAATGTTTAATGACCGCTTATTCTGGAAGTCGCTGAGAAATACGCTATGGTTTCTTGTTATTCACATTCCATTGCAGATCATTTTTGCCCTGGGATTGGCAGTTTTCTTAAATAGTAAAATAAAGTTCAAAGGTTTATTCCGTTCTGTTTTTTTCTTGCCGGTTATTGTGTCAGGAGTAGTAGTTACTATCATGTGGCAACAATTATACGGTTTCAACGGTGGAGTAATAAACCAATTACTCAACTCTATTGGACTTGGGCGTGTAGGTTGGTTAACAAACCCCGCTATGTCCATGCCCTCAATAGCGATTATGGCTACCTGGAAGAATGTAGGGCTTTATATTATATTGTTCTTGGTGGGCCTGCAGGCGGTACCTGAACATTATTACGAGGCTGCGGAAATAGATGGTGCTTCCTCATGGCAGAAGTTATGGTACATTACTATTCCGGCCATCAACCCTACCATATTTATGGTAATTATTTTATCTACTATTGGCGGTTTTTCCCTATTCATAGAACCCTATGTAATGACAGGTGGCGGGCCGTTAAACAGTTCGCTCTCTTCGGTATTGTACATTTATAAGCAGGCATTTGAATTCTACCATATGGGCTACGCCGCTACCCTGGGTTTTGCCTTTGCATTTATCATATTGATCATTATAGTAATTCAAAAGAAATATATAGAAAAAAAATACTGATGCGGTAGTAATATGAAAAAAGCACTTATATATATCTGTTTAATAGTAATGGCAATTACTTTCCTGTATCCTTTTTTTTGGATGATAATGGCATCGCTTACCCCGGAAAAACTAATAGGAAGTCTGACCTTTATACCTGACAGCTTCACATTTGATAATTACCTGGCCATGTTTGGTAAGATACCAATTGGCAGAGCTCTGCTGAATAGTATGTTCGTCTCCAGTGTAATTACACTTGGGGTAATTCTTATTGGAGCTATGGTTGGCTATGCCCTGGCTAAAACCAGATTTATGGGGCGTAATTTTATTTTTTATCTTATCATATTTACAATGACCCTGCCTTTTCAGATTACCTTAATACCGAATTATATTACCATTGTAAAATTAGGTTGGGTAGATCAATACACGGCTCTGATAATCCCTTTCCTGGTCAATAATTTTGCGATCTTAATGTTCCGTCAATCTTTTATGTCCGTGCCTCAGGCACTTATTGATGCCGCAAGAATTGATGGCTGCAGTGAATTGCGAATTATCTTCCAGGTCTTGTTTCCTAGTATCATCCCCACCATAGTGACTGTAGGGATCCTCACTTTTATGACTACCTGGAATGAAGTACTATGGCCTTTGATTGTAGTACGGGATGAAATGGTAATGACCATGCCGCAGCTGGTGACCTTATTTTCAGTAGGGGGTCGTGCAGATGCACAATTGGGTGTTAAGCTGGCTTCAGCAGTGTTGTTGGCTTTGCCTATTATGATTGCCTATTCATTTTTTCAGAAATATTTTATTCAAAGCATGGCCAGCTCTGGCATTAAATAATTATAATCTATGATAGCTATCAACAGATCTGAAACGGTTTTGAAAGCCGATCCCAAACGTGTTATTTTACTATTTAACAGCCTGGGCATTGGTACATATACAACCAAAAACAGGGCAGAGGATCTGGTTCAAAGGGTTTTAAAATTAACAGAGGCAGAAATAGAAATCATGTACCGAGATTTACTTCAGGAATTTAATCATCGCCATAAAGATCTCTCATCAGCCTTTTTAAAGTTTTACGGTCATATCGTGGATCTTGTACCCACGAATCTTCAGCTTTCTAAAGAAAAGAAGTTGCTTTTGGGCGCACATTTTGCCAAAGAATATTCTATTCAATCAGCCGCCCTTTTCAATCCATCTATTGTTCCGCATCCCAATCAGGAAAACCTTGGGGAAGGCGAAAAAAGGTTTATCATTAGCTTGCGTTCAGTTGGAGAAGGCCATATTTCGTCGATTGAATTTCGTGAAGGAATTATTTCTATAGATGGAGAGGTTACTTTAGATGATATCACAGCCTTTTCCACACATTCTGATAAAGATCACTCAATTAGTTATAACAAGGACCAACTAAAATTAAGAGCTGCAACAATTTCGAATTTTGACACTAGTATTTTTGAAGCTCTCCCAAGTGATTTTACTTATCTGGACTATAAAGC
>NZ_JBATGR010000312.1:0-3311 GCF_049665975.1 Eudoraea sp. | reverse complement strand
ATCTGTATTGCTAACCGTGCCATCTGCAAATACATTGATCACAAATGCCCGCCTGCTCATTTCGGATTTGTTTTCATAAGAGCCATGAACCATTAAAGGATGATGAAAGGTTCCAAAGCCTTTTTTCATTTCTATGGCCACCGGTTTAAACTCCTTTTTTTGCTCCTCAGTGAGATATTTCATTAATCCATTCATATCACCCGCAAGAGAAGGTGCACCCAACAATCCCCATTTATGACTTTTAGGCACATAGTACAAACATCCATTTTCAATTGTTGCATCGTCCAGGCCTGTCCAACAGGTTAAATGCTGCATGGCCACAGTACGCGTCCAATACGAATAGTCCTGATGCCAGGCTACTACACCTCCGTGTTTAGCCGGTTTATAAAATAATTGATCATGCCAGAATCTGACCGGCTTATTTTCCAACAATTGATGTGCAGCCATAACAAATGCCGGATTCCAAAGAATATCGTGAAAACCGTTGGTTATACGCCATTGTCCCAAAGAATGAAATAAAACCGAATCGGAATCCTCTGATTCATTGCTATGAAATTCATAGAATAGGTGGTGAGCAGGATGTTTGGGATCCATAACCTCCGTCAATTGGCTACGCAAGACTTCAATTTGGTCATCCTCCAATAATTTAATACCCGACAAATATCCATATTCATGAAAATGAGCTACCTTTTCATCGCTCAACCTGTATTGATCCCATTCTTCGGGCGACTTTGGTTGTTTAAAAAGGTTGGATACCAATTCATGATAATCCGCAAGGTCTTTTATTGCTGCCATATATAAATTTCTAATGGTTTATGTCTGAATCAAATTCATACAACTAATTTTAGGTTACAAATAGTTTTAGTTATTTGATAAACTTATTAAAAAATCGCAAACTGTCCTTTATGTGTTTCTGCCAATAATCCCATTCGTGCCCCCCTTCAAATTCCTCATATTCATGGGCTATTTGGGCCTTATTCAATTGCTGGTGCAGAAATCTATTATGTTCAATCAGTAAATCTTCAGTCCCACAATCAAATCTTAAGGGAGGTAGATATTCTTTTCTGTCCAGAGCCAATTCCAAAACGGATTCCTCCTGCTTGCTAATCTGCTTGTACTCATTTAGTGATTCCTCAACAAACAAAGACATTTGCTCCAATTCGGTAATTGATGAATGTGCAGATACTGCCTTGAATTTATCCGAGTATTTGATTCCCAAACGCAGCGCTCCGAAACCGCCCATAGAAAGTCCGGAAATATAAAGGTCCGATTTTTCACTAATCGCTCCAACGCTCTCAACAACGACCCTGGGTACATCTTCTACAATCCACTTTTCAAAATCAAAATTATTGTGAGGCAAATAGCCCGAGCCGTCGCCCCAAAGGCCATCAGAAGGCATAGCTATCGCCATTGGCTCTAATTCCTTCTTTTGGATCATATCCCAGGCGGTGAGGTGCACACCCGCCTTTTGTGACCATGCCCAGGCACTGCCATACACCCCATGAAGGAGTATAACCAAAGGGATGTCTTTCAGGCCTTCTACAGGAGGAACAAAAATACAAATATCACCACGGCCTTTTAAGTTTTTGGTTTTTACCGTAATAAAACTTAAATGATTGCTTTCAAAGGCCGGATTTGATTTTTCAATAGTTCTGAACATCCCTAAAATTAATCAAATAGAATAACACCTTTGGCATTTCTTCCTGCCAACATATCGTCAAATGCTTCTTGCAAATGGTCCAAATCGTAAGTTTGGGTTATCATCTCATCAAGCCTTAATTCACCAGATTTATAATGTTTAATGATTTTTGGAAAATCTATTTGTGGGTTGCATCCGCCATATAAGGGGTTAATATAAATTTTATCCCATTCAAATAAATTCATGTCGATAGTAATTTCCTCTTCAATTCCACTTACCTGGACCGCGGTACCGGCATTCCTAACCATTGCCAGGGGTGCAGCACCGAGCTCTGGAACAGCAGTGCATTCAAAAGCATAATCTGCTCCCCTACCTTCGGTCAGTGACTTTACAGCTTCAGCCGCGTTCAATAATCCCCTATCTTCCTTACTGGCACGAATAATGTCTGTTGCACCAAATTCCTTCGCCATAGTTAGTCGTTGTTCATTTGTGTCTATTGCTATAATCATAGAAGCCTTACTCAGCTTTGCTCCCTGAATAACGTTTAAACCAACTCCTCCGGTACCTAAAACCACAACGGAACTATTGGGTTTTACCTTTGCAGAATTTACAACAGATCCATATCCGGTCATTACCCCGCAACTGATTATACTGGCCGAGGCAAAAGACATTTTTTCGGCTGGGTTCTTTACAACTGCGGATGCCTTTACAAGCGTATATTCGGATAAAGTCCCAATATTAAAAGAGCGTTCAATAGGTTTGTCTTTCCATAAGGTTCCTTCCAAATGTGCGTGTCCATTTGTATATCCATTGGCTCCTGCCACCACAGGGGAATTATTTTCACAAATGTGCAGATTACCTAAACTACACTGGAAACAATTATAACATGGAGTAGCCCAATTCAAAATTACAGAGTCGCCCACATGAAGTCCTTTAACATCTTTTCCGATCATCTTAACCACTCCGGCCCCCTCATGTCCCAATATCAAAGGCTTTCCCCAATTTAGTGAATCATAATCCGTGTGGCATAAAGCAGCTGCCTTAATAGCTACCAAAACTTCATCTGTCCGCGGTTCATTAACCACAATATTTTCAATAGTGAAATTGCCATTTCCGATTGCAATGGCTGCTTTGCATTTTACAGGCATGATTTAGATGTTGCGCATTACTTTAATAAAGGGTTTAAGCTTAAGTTTTACGATTAAAAAAATAAATAATATAAGCTCAGATAAAAAAATAACAGCTCTCATCAAAGTTCGTTTAAAGTATTCAATTACAAAAATGTTGTGTTCTCCCTGGGATATATAAGGTTTATATTACCTTATAAGGCAAATAAAAATAATTATTTAATTAATTTGAATTAGTTTAGTAAACAGCGATCCTCCGAGGGTGTTCTTTTCAAAATTATAAGAGTTATTGATGAAGTATATTGTATGTGAAAAACCTGGTCTTTTTAAGCTCAAAGAAAAAAGCAATCCTCAAAAAGTAGAAGGGCAAGCGATTCTTGGTGTAAAGAAAATTGGGATTTGCGGAACCGATTTGCATGCCTATAAGGGTAACCAGGCTTTTTTTACCTACCCCAGGATACTAGGACACGAGCTGGCCGCTGAAGTAATAGATATAGAAGAAAATAACCACAACATAAAAGTGGGTGATAAGGTAATTGTTATGC
>NZ_JBATGR010000311.1:0-2820 GCF_049665975.1 Eudoraea sp. | reverse complement strand
AAAGAAGGCAGCCGGCATACATTTGGTGCCTCAGCTTTTGGTATCAGTGGATTTGGGGTTACTTTTCCTGAAAGTACTACCAATCCAATAAATATGCCTCAAAGCATGGGAGGATTTGGCCGAATAGAATCTGATTATAGTTTACTGCAATTAGGTTTTACATATGCCTATCAATTATCGGATAAATTCTCAATAGGACTTCAACCAACTTTTAATTATGCAACTCTAAAATTAATCCCTAACCCTACCGCTAATCCTACGCTTGCCGGATATCCATCGACGGACAATTCTTCAGCTTTTGGTTTTGGAGGACAATTAGGTGTGTATTTTGATTCGGGTAACGGATTTTCAGCAGGAGCATCTTATAAAACCAAACAATCATTTGGCGATTTTAAATTAGATAACACTTACCTGGACGGAAGCACAGGTGAAAATGAATTCAAAATAGATTACCCTGGTATCTGGTCTGTAGGTCTTGGTTTTTCTCCCGGACAATTCGACCTGGCTTTGGATTACAGATATGTCGAATATGAAAACGCCGCCGGATTTTCTTCCGTGGGCTGGACGCCAACAGCTTCCGTGGCCGGATTTGGCTGGAAAAACATCAGCATAGTTTCTTTCGGAGTCCAGTTTAAAGGTGTGAACAGACTGCCATTACGACTTGGATACACCTATAGTTCAAATCCAATAGAAAGTGATGTTGCGTTTTTCAACGTACCCGCAACTGCCATCATTAAAAATGCATTTCAACTGGGCTTGAGCTATGAAATAAGTGATCGTTGGGCAATTGATGGAGTCTATCATATGGGCTTTAGTGGAGAAGCCACTTCAGGGCCTTTGCTTAATCCGCTGTTTATTGCCAGTTCGCCTCCTTATGGGGCCATTCCTGGCAGTGAAGTTTCCTATGATATGACAACTTCCATGATTATGGTTGGAGCGAGTTATAAATTCCTTAAAAAAAACTAGTTCAATAACAAAGAATAGTCTTATATGAAAACGGTGCCAATTATGGCACCGTTTTTTTTATTTTTTTAAATTTTAAGTATGAATATATAATCGGTATTAAAACTACTACCATTGTGATAATTATAAAGACGGTCAAATTAGACTGTCCATTTAAAATCTAACTTGAAAACACAACCATTAACCCCCCAATAAACCATATTTTACCTGCCAGTAAATGTGTTTCCTGCCAAACTGTGTCGTTTTCTAATGTCCAAGGTGTTCTTATACCAATAAAATAATTCGGCTTAATGGTTTTGAAATAGTTGCCGAGGATTGTATATAGCACTCCCATACTTAAAAGAATATAATTGGGATTTGTAAAGGACCTATTTTTTATAGAATAGATTATAAACAAAGCTAAGATTGACATAAATAGTGTTAATAGAGTCTTTATATTTTGATATTTATTTCCCATATTTTGTAGCTTGTTCTTGGGGTCAATTTTCGGAATTACCAAAAAAATTATATAAATAAGCAAAGGCAATAAAATTGGTATTAGGATGAGTTCAATTTTATCTCCATATCTGTCAATTTCTCCTTTAATGTTCCAATGCATTGGTACTTTCTCCGGCAATTGGTTCCATATATAGGCCAAATAAATAAATGGAATTAAGACAATTACAATAAGGGGTAATTCTTTTTTTAGTTTTGGGTTCATACCGTCATTTCTTTAAGTTGAGTATCCAATTCAATAAATCTTCTAAAATAGTTGTGTTTAAAGAGTATTCTACAAACTGACCTTTTTTTTCACTGGCAATCAAATCTGCTCTTTTTAAAATATCGAGATGATGAGAAATGCTTGGTTTTGAAATATTAAATTTATCTGCAATTTCCCCCGCGTTCATATCTTTTACTTTTAACAATTCCAAAATCTGCCTTCGTGTTTCATCATTTAGTGCCTTAAAGAGCGTATTCATTTTATATTTAGTTATTTAGATAAATATCTAAATATATTTTTGAATGACAAAATAATTCAGTAAATAAAGTAATCCTATTTCTTTAATAACTCAATTTTCTTATCCACAGCCAATTAAAAAACCCCGCCAAATTCATTTAGCAGGGTTTCAAAACAATCTATCAATGGAACCAAATTTATTTTGATTAGCTCAACTTATTTAAATAAACAATAAATGGGTGCCTTCTTCATTGGCTCTGCCGTAAAAATCCCCAATAGTTAATACCCCATCTAATTCATCAATTAAATCTTCTCTTTTCAGGTGGAACATGTCTATGGCCAGTTTACAACCCCATAGTTTACAACCGGAGTCTGATAATATTTCGAGGAACTCACCTATAGGAGGCATATCCAATTTTTCCATTTCCTTCTTCATCATCTTCGTGGCCAGTGCTTCAACACCTGGCAGTCCACCAAGCATTGTTGGCATATGTAATGCAGGATTACCTACGGTTGCAACACGTAAGTGCTCTAACTTTTTCTTTTGAATGGCTTCCAGTCCAAAAAATGTAAAAAATATTTCGGATTCAATACCTTCCATCCTGGCACCATTTGCCATAACAAATGCTGCATATGCATTTTCTATGGTACCCTTGGAAAGAATAAAAAGCATTTTTTTTACTTTAGTTCCGCCCTTCTCTTTTTCTTTAGTTTCGCTTATCTCTTTCAAATTATTTTCGCTCATGACTTTTTTATTAATGATTTTACTAAAATCTTATATAAACTTTTGTTCTTTAAATACAACTTTTAGGTTTTGGTACACCCGCAATTTTTGTTGAAATTTTTAAAGGTCCACCAGGAAATAGTGCGTAGAATTCTTTTATATTCAGCACACCACTTTTTTTAATGCCCCTTATCGA
>NZ_JBATGR010000310.1:0-1816 GCF_049665975.1 Eudoraea sp. | reverse complement strand
TTTTTGTGTACCGATCTTTATTTGCAGTGTATTTCATTTGTGATAAACTATTTTTTTGGCCATTTTCAACCTATTTCTAAAATTAGCATTTCGTAAAACTTGTGACTCCTATTCGGAAATTCCATGCCCGGTATCAACGGCAGTACGTACCTTATTCCAGTCTACTTCGCCCAATAGAGCGCATTCTGCTCCGAGTATGAAACGATCAGGGGCATCATTAAGAACCACAGTAACCCGTTGTTTAATCTCTTGGTCCGTTCCTGTAAGAATGGGTCCTCTTTTCTCCAATCCACCCATTATAGGTCGCTCACCAAACATAGTATACAATTCCTTTAAGGGAACTCTTTTACCGGCTATTACATCACTCAAATTTACAATGTGACCCGGATAATCCACAAACGGACTCACATCATCATAGGGCCCTTCATAATCACAAATATGTAAAACATTGCAGATACAGCCATCATTTATTTCATTCTGAACCACCATATCAGTAGGTTTTATATAATCCAGAAATATATTGGGATCCTGAAACCTAAAGGCTTCATTGCCCTGGGTAGGTGCTAAAAATCCATCGACACCGAGTTTTTTGCATTCTTTTAAAAATATCATTACACTGTCAGTGATAATTTCAAGGCCCTTTTTAACACTCTCCGGATCTTGTTTTAAATGTTCAGTAACCAATTGGCTTGTAACACTGTGACCAGCGCACATAAAAGGAGAATAGAAAGTGGCAATGACAGGAGCTAACTTTTTACCTTGTTTTACAAGTTCCTTAACCACATAAAGCTGTTTTTCGTAATAGTCTTTCCCGTAAAAGGGCATATTAGCCCAGTCTTCAGGTTTTTTTATGGTATCGATTGCCGGAAACAGCGCTTCATACTGGATTTTGATAAAATCCATATCAATTGCTTTAAAATATTCCAAATGTCTTGCAACTGCGGCATCACCCCATTGATACCCTTCGCCAAAGTGAACGAAAAAACCACTTGGGATATAGTCCTGCTTTCCGGTTGATGTCAACAGATTTAAAACGGCTTCCCTTTTATTAAGGACAGGTGCAGACTGACAGGAACCAAGGCTAAAAGCACCTATTCCAGCGGCATATGTACCTGCGGAGATTAGCCCCATGGATTTTAGAAATTTCCTTCTTTTAATTGTTTGTATCTCCATAAATCAGAATTTTAAAATTTTGACTAATTGTGAGTTGGCTTTTTAAGTTCAAAGGAGAGATAATCATAATTCATCTGTCCTTTTTCAAGGGTGTGAAAATAGAAGATCTGCTCAAAATGGAATTTACAATTTTTTTGAGGATGGTTTGATTCTTCTATACTTATAGATTTGATTATAATCTCTCAATAAATATAGTGCTAAATGTTCAAAGATTAGAACGTGTCAATTGGAAGTCTGGCCATATATGTTTTGGTCACTTCAAAACAAAAAAGCTGATTCAAAAGAATATAGAAAGAGAGGTAACTTTTGTAAGTAGCATTAAAAGCTAATCCAGTTACACTACCTGCCGAATTCGAATTTATTGTTTACCAGAATATTGAGATTATAAATCAAAAATGGGGAAGTGAAGTAGCAGTACTTCATCTTCCCCTATTAGTCTTCAATTCATTGTTAACAGGCTTATTTCCTAAACCAAAAATTTTTAAATACGTGTTTTATTCTTTGGGTTTTATATTTTGGTTTACCCTAAAGAAATTGTTTGGATCATATGTTTTTTTAATTTCGGTTAAACGATCGTAGTTGTGCTTATAACTAGCCTGAACTCTTTCCTGCCCCTCTTCCATCATAAAGTTGGAATATGCCC
>NZ_JBATGR010000309.1:0-3744 GCF_049665975.1 Eudoraea sp. | reverse complement strand
CTATAGAAACTTTTTGATACATTCAGGTCAAATTTTTTAATAGTCCCTATTGGAACATTCTCTGGAAAAATACTGGACATGGCCCCCGTAACTATGGTGTCACCAACTAAGAGCGGCACTAATCTGGGAATATCTTCCAGTTTAACCTGGTTATAGCCCCGCCCGTCCCAAATTAAAGAACCAAAATAATTAGTATTCTTTATTTTCGCATTTATATTGGATTTAGTATTTAAAATACTTTGAACAGAGGCATAATTTTTCGTGGTATGTTCAACAATCCCAAGAATTCCCTTGGCTGTAATTACACCCATATCCTGTTTTATACCATCATTTGTTCCCTTGTTTATTGTGATATAATTATTTGGGCTCGAATAACTGTTCTTAATAATTCTTCCGGTAATTATGGCAAAATTAATTTTGGTAGTATCTAATTGGACAGTGTCTTCAATATTTAGATTAAGAAGCAAATTTCGTAGTTTTTTATTTTCTTCGACCAGTTTTTGGTTTTCCTCATTCAGATTAAAATACTGTGTAACACCATCTGCGGTATTGTAGATAGAACCGGATATTCGGTTCGAAGAATTAAAGTAGATGGATCTGTGATAAGAATGAGAATCAATAGTAAAGGCCAGGGAAATTAACAGCAATAATAAGTAAAGCAGCGAGGTTTTATACCTAATGATAAAATTGATTATCTGCTGCATTCACTTGTTATGTTAAGCGTTTAAAATGAGATGCCAAGTTTTAACTTAAATCCTCACCGAATTCAGGTTATTTAATAAGAATACTTTTATAGCGTTCCAGGTTTTTTAGTGCTATGCCGGTTCCTCTAACTACAGCTCTCAAAGGGTCTTCTGCGATATAAACAGGTAGGTCTGTCTTTTGAGATAACCTTCTATCCAATCCACGAAGCATTGATCCGCCGCCAGCCATGTAAATACCCGTATTATAAATATCTGCCGCTAATTCCGGAGGAGTTTGTGATAAAGTTTCCATTACAGCATCTTCTACCCGTAAAATGGACTTGTCTAAGGCTTTGGCAATTTCCCGGAATGAAATAGAAACCTGTTTTGGTTTACCTGTAAGCAAATCCCGACCTTGTACAGACATCTCATCTGGTGGAGATTGAAGATCCTCGGTGGCAGAACCTATGGTTATTTTAATATTCTCTGCTGTGCTTTCCCCTACGTATAGATTATGCTGGGTGCGCATATAATAGATGATGTCATTGGTAAATACATCGCCCGCTATTTTAACCGATTTGTCACAAACAATTCCTCCTAAAGCAATTACCGCTATTTCCGTCGTTCCACCACCTATATCCACAATCATATTACCCTTGGGCTGCATAATATCCAGGCCAATACCTATTGCTGCCGCCATAGGTTCATGTATAAGGTAAACTTCCTTTCCATTTACCCGCTCTGCGGATTCCTTTACTGCACGCATTTCCACTTCTGTAATACCTGAAGGAATACATATTACCATCCTCAATGCAGGTGGAAACCATTTTTTCTTCAGGGCTGGGATGTTCTTAATGAACATATTGATCATTTTTTCAGAAGCATCAAAATCTGCGATCACCCCATCCTTGAGAGGTCGGATAGTTTTAATGTTTTCATGGGTTTTTCCCTGCATCATATTGGCTTCCTTGCCCACTGCAATTATTTTACCAGTTATCCTGTCTCTTGCAACAATAGACGGACTGTCTACAACTACCTTGTCATCATGGATAATAAGAGTATTTGCCGTGCCCAGGTCGATAGCTATTTCTTCAGTTAAGAAATCAAAAAATCCCATTCGCGTTAATTTGGTTTCGGTTTAAAAGGTGTATTTCATCGACAAAAGTAGTAAAATTAATGCTTAAAATGACGAGTACCGGTCATTACCATCGACATTCCATTTTTGTTACAATAATCGATGCTCAGTTGATCCTTAATTGAGCCTCCTGGTTGAATAACGCTTTGAATACCATTATTATTGGAAATCTCAACACAATCGGGAAAAGGAAAAAATGCGTCGCTTGCCATTACCGCTCCTTCCAAATTAAATTTAAAGGATTTTGCCTTGTGAATAGCCTGGTTTAAGGCATCTACCCTGGAAGTTTGCCCGGTTCCGCTGGCACATAATTGTTTGTTCTTTGCCAATACAATAGTGTTAGATTTTGTATGCTTACATAACTTAGAAGCAAAAATGAGGTCATTTAATTCTTCCTGACTTGGTTTCCTTGTGGTCACATATTCCAAATCCTCCAGTGTATCCGTTTTAAAATCTTTATCCTGAACAAGAATACCATTTAAACAGGTCCTGACTATAGTATCAGGGAGAGATGTTTCTTTTTGAATCAGGACAATTCTGTTCTTCTTACCCTTTAAAATAACCAATGCCTCATCATCATAAGCAGGTGCAATAACTACTTCACAGAATAAATTATGAATTTCCTGAGCTGTAGGGACGTCTATTTTTACATTACTTATTAATATGCCACCGAAAGCCGATACCGGATCTCCTGCCAATGCATCAACATATGCCTGGTGTATTGTATTTCTGGTGGCTAATCCGCAGGCATTGTTATGCTTTAGAATAGCAAAAGTAGGATCATCGTTTTTAAACTCATTCATGAGATTTAAAGCGGCATCAACATCTAATAAATTATTATAGGATAATTCTTTTCCGTGTAATTTGGTAAAAATGGCATCGAAATCTCCAAAAAAGAACCCTTTTTGATGCGGGTTTTCCCCATATCGTAAAATTTTAGCATTGGTTTCGCTAATCTTTAGAGCAGCCTCCTTATGATCCTTATTGAAGTAATTGAAAATAGCCGTATCATAATGGGAGGAAACATTAAATGCTTTTGTGGCAAAATGTCTTCTGTCTTCTTGTGTACTCTCCCCTCCGGTTGTATTTATTAATTCTAAGAATTCTGTGTAATCCTCCATTGAAGAAACACATAAAACATCCTTATAGTTTTTTGCCGCAGCACGTATCAGGGAGATCCCACCTATATCAATCTTTTCTATGATTTCCTGTTCAGAAGCACCATCACCTACCGTTTTTTCAAAGGGATAGAGATCCACGATAATAACATCTAATTGAGGGATATCAAATTCTTCTAATTGAGCAACGTCACTTTCGTTATCCTGTCTGTTTAAAATACCTCCAAATACCTTTGGATGTAATGTTTTAACTCTTCCACCCAATATAGATGGATAGCTGGTTACCTCCTCAACAGGGATTACATCAATCCCCAATTCCCTAATAAATTTTTCGGTGCCTCCTGTGGAGTAGATTGAAATTCCGAGCTCATCAAATTTCCTTACAATAGGTTCTAGACCATCTTTGTGAAATACTGAAATTAAGGCTGATTTAATTTTTTTTGTAGTGCTCATTTTGTAGTGCTTAAATAGAATAGCTAAAGGTCACAAATGTAATTTTTTTGAAGCTATAAATGAGATAGTGTTATTAACAAAAGAGTTAAAGTTTTAAAGAATTTTGGCGACCTGTTTATTGACAAATTCTAAAAAATCTTCATCATCCTTATTAAAAGGGTCCGGGGTATTGGAATCTATATCAATCTGGCCAATATTCTCTCCATTTACAAACAGGGGAACAACAATTTCTGCTTTTACATTAATGCTGCAGGCAATATAATTATCCTGAGCTTTTACATCCGGGACTACGAAGTTTTCATTGCTAAGGGCAACCTGGCCACAAAGTCCTTTTCCAAAAGGGATGATAGTATGG
>NZ_JBATGR010000308.1:0-1746 GCF_049665975.1 Eudoraea sp. | reverse complement strand
CGCTTGATTGCGGAGGAAGAGGGATTCGAACCCCCGGAGGTGTGACCCTCAACAGTTTTCAAGACTGCCGCATTCGACCACTCTGCCATTCCTCCCTTAATGCGAGCGCAAATATACTAACCTTTTTTATACCTTAAAAAGTTTGTTGACGATTTTCTTCTGCCGTTTATAGTATTATTTATTTGCGACATCCTATTTTTGCCCCATGGAAGAATGGTATCATTACGTACTGCTCGTACTAGTTGGTTTTGTTGTCGGTTTTATTAATACAGTCGCCGGGGGGGCATCTTTAATATCACTACCTTTTTTAATCTTTTTGGGATTACCTCCCAGCGTGGCCAATGGAACAAACAGAGTAGCTATTGCAATTCAGACCGCAATTGGTGTAGCCGGATTTAAAAGTAAAGGCGTATCCACTTTTCCATTCAATATTTATTTAGGGATCTCAGCACTTTTCGGGTCTATTTTGGGTGCAAGTATCGCCGTGGACATTAAAGGGGAAACATTCAATAAGATATTAGCCATTATTATGCTCGCAGTGGTACTGATAATAGTTTTTAAACCTAAAATAAGTATGCAGGATCTTACAGAACGGGTTACCGGTAAGTATTTATGGGTAGGTGTTATTGTGTTCTTCTTTATCGGAATTTATGGAGGGTTTATCAATGCAGGAATTGGCTTCGTAATACTCTTGTTTTTACATTATTTTAATCATATGACCTTAGTGAGGGCCAATGCTACAAAGGTTGCGGTTGTTTTTATCTACACCCTTTCAGCTCTCGCCGTATTTATTTTTAACGATAAAGTAATTTGGGAGGTTGGGCTGGTTTTAGCCATTGGTAACGGGGCAGGTGCATGGTTATCCAGCAGAATATCAGTTGGGAAAGGTGATGGATATGTAAAAATGTTTTTGATATTTATGGTCATAATCATGGCAATCAAATTATGGTTTTTTAATTAAAAAGGAAATGGCAGATATAATTAAGGATTTAGAATGGCGATATGCGGTAAAAAAATTTGATTCTTCTAAAGAGATTGAAGTTTCTAAATTGGATAGAATAAAACAGGCATTTAATCTTACCGCTACTTCATACGGCTTGCAACCAATAAAAATGGTAGTGCTAAAAAATAAGGACCTGCAGGAACAGTTGGTTGAATTTTCATATGGTCAGAGGCAGGTTGCCCAGGCTTCACATCTTTTGATTTTATGTATCGAGAAGAAAATAGATGCCGAATACATCTCCGGTTATTTTAAAAAAGTAAAAGATATAAGAGGAACCAGTGATTCTGTTTTAGAACCATTTAAAAAAGAATTAGTAAGCGAATTTGCCAAAATGGATACTAAACAAATTGAACAATGGGCTATTAATCAGGTTTATTTGGCCATGGGAAATTTACTTACAATATGTGCAGTAGAGCAACTTGATGCTTGTCCAATGGAAGGTTTTAGCCCGGACGGTTATGATGAGTTGTTAAATTTAAGTTCAAAAGGTCTGAGATCTGTTCTGGTACTTCCCATTGGATATAGAGCAGAGGACGACATATTTTCCGAATTTAAGAAAGTCAGGCGTGATATGGAAAATAGTATTATTTACATATCTTAGGCGCAGCATTTGTAATAGTAAAGAATAAAAATAAACAACATTTTAAATTAAATATCACTATGCCAGGTTTTGAATTATTTGGGGATAAAGAAAGAAATCAAGTAAAGGACGTCCTGGATTCCGGAGTACTCATGCGCTACGG
>NZ_JBATGR010000307.1:0-2884 GCF_049665975.1 Eudoraea sp. | reverse complement strand
ATCCAGGCCCAGGCATTATAATTTAATTATTTCAATGAATATTCTAATTATTAATACAGGGAGTTCATCTATAAAGTTTCAGTTAATGCATATGCCATCAGAAAGCGTTTTGTGTTCTGGCATGGTAGATAGAATAGGACTGGAAAATGGAAATTTGAAGTATGCAAAGGCTGATTACGAAACTAATGAAATACTACAGTTTTCATCTCACAGAAAAGGACTGGAGCGGGTAATAGAATTACTTTTGGATCCTGCAAACGGAGCCATTGTCAACGTAAATGAAATAGATGCCGTGGGGCACAGGGTAGTCCATGGCGGTACTGCTTTTTCTGAAACTACAATTATTACCAGAGAAGTAAAAGATAAGATTGCAGATTTGAGTCAGTTGGCTCCTTTACACAATCCGCATAACCTGGAAGGGATATTGATTGCGGAAGAATTATTTCCAAATGCCAAACAGGTTGCGGTCTTTGATACCGCCTTTCACCAGACTATTCCGTTGAAGGCTCGTAAATACGCAATACCGGATGAATTTTACACGGATCACGGAATACAGCTTTATGGTTTCCATGGCACGAGTCATAAATACGTCACAGAAAAGGCCATAAACTTTTTGGATAAAAAAGCAGCTAAGATTATTAGCATTCATTTAGGTAATGGTTGCAGTATTACTGCCGTCCATAATGGAAAAAGCATAGACCATAGTTTGGGTTTTGCCCCTTCAAATGGACTTATCATGGGTTCCAGAAGTGGAGACATAGATCATTCTATGATTTTTTACCTTGTAGAATCGCTGGGATATAGTTTGCAGGAAGTAAATAATTTGCTCAATAAGAAAAGTGGAATGCTAGGACTTACCGGTTATAGTGATTTACGGGAAATTCAAATCAAAGCTGATGAAGGTAATGCTAAATGCCAGTTAGCTTTGGATATGAATGCCTATAGGATTAAAAAATATATTGGCGCTTATAGCTCCGCCATGAATGGAGTGGATACTTTGATATTTACTGCGGGTATAGGTGAAAATTCAGCTTATCTTAGAGGGTTGGTTTGTTCTGAGATGGACTTTTTTGGAATTGAGCTGGATACTCAAAAGAACAACCAAAAATCTTCTGTATTTCGGGAAATACATAAAAGTTCTTCAAAAGTGAAAATTTTGGTCATCCCTACGAATGAAGAATTGGAAATTGCAAAGCAAACCTTTCAGTTGCTAAAAACCTCCTGAAACAAAAAAATACGCTAAAATTTCTATGCCAAATGATCTTAATCATTTGGTATAGAAAGTCTATGTCATAACTTGAGCCATTATTAGTATTAACCTAAAAAAATTTATCATGTCAGACAACAGTAGTAATGTTTTGTTAGCTCTATTATCAGGGGCAGCAATAGGAGCAGGTATTGGAATATTATACGCTCCTGACGAAGGGATTAAAACCCGAAAAAAAATTAAGGATAAGGCGCTTGAAACAACTCACGATTTAACAGAACGAATTTCTCATGCCAAAGAAGAACTCACCAAAGCAGCAGACGAGAGGAAAGAAGTTTTTGAACAAAAACTAGAGGATACCATCTCTACAATGAGTTATAAAGCAGATGAAATTATTGTTCAATTGGAGCGTAAGCTTGAAGAGATCAGAAAGAAAAATGCACAATTACAGAAGTAGGCTATTATGGCTTTTGAAGGATTAAGACAAAATATTTCTGAATTAGACGAAAATGTAAGCTCCTATATGGAGCATAGCATAGAATACGCCAAGCTTAAAAGTTTTAAGATATCTATGGTTTTGGTTACCTATTTAGCCAAGGTGTTGTTGGTTGGTACAATAGTTATTTTGGCTTTGATATTTTTGAGTTTGGCGGCTTCTTTTGCCCTTGGTTACGCAATGGATAATACCATTTATGGATTCGCCATAATTGGGTTTTTATATCTGTTGTTAGCGATTATAGGATATCTAGTTCGGGACAGGTTAAATAAACCTTTACTGCAATTGTTTTCTAAATATTTTTTTGAAGGACCATGATAGGAAAATACAACTCGTTTAGGGAAATTGATGAGGATTTGAAAATCCTTGCTCTGGAAAGAGAGATCAACAAGGAGTATACGAAGTATAGTTTGCAAGAGCTTAAAACGTATTTCTATCCCTTTAATTTAATTAGAAGTTTTGATGGTTTTGTTGCCAAAGTGATGATTCCCTTTATTTTAACAAGGGTTTTTAAGAAAAAAAGACTGTCAGAATAGCAATTTATTAAAGATTTCTAAAAATGACCATAGGTATTAAAACTAATACTTATGGTCATTTTTTTATTCTGATTTTCTTACTGCTAAAAGGGTACCTTTGCTGGCATTAGGGATGTTTTATGAATACAGGTTTAGTATTGTCCGGGGGAGGATTTAGAGGTATTGCCCATATAGGGGTTATAAAAGCTTTGGATGAATATGGTTTCGAGATTACTCATATAGCGGGTACCAGTGCCGGTGCCATAATTGGCGCATTGTATTCAGGGGGCTCAGATTGGAAACAAATCCTGGAATTTATTAAGAAGGTGAATATTTTTAGTATTAATAACTATGCGGTTGGCAAACCCGGGTTTGTTGATACCGAAAAATTTTATGAGAACTTCTCTGAGTTCTTTCCGTCAGATAATTTTGAGAGCCTTAAAATTCCTTTATTCATCACTGCCACTAATATTCTGGATGGGAGTTTAAAAGTTTTTGCTGAAGGAGAGCTTATAAGGCCAATATTGGCTTCAGCGGCATTTCCAGGTGTTTTTACGCCTGTAAAAATAGCAGATTCGTATTATGTAGATGGAGGAGCCTTAAACAATTTTCCAGGAGATCTGATTAAAAACTATGGTGATCAGATCATTGGGGTCTATGTAAATC
>NZ_JBATGR010000306.1:0-3923 GCF_049665975.1 Eudoraea sp. | reverse complement strand
GATGATTCTGCCAAACATGTTATTGATCGTTTATTATTTCTTGATATGCAGAACAATAAGGAAATACAATTTAAAATTCCCTTCGGCATTTTTATGTGTCCTGGAAATAATCAGGCCATTAATGTCTGAATATTCTTCCCAGGTGGTTACAAGTGAGGCTTCTTCCTGATTTCCTTTGCGAAATACCCATTCTTTTATTACATAATCATCCCCATAATAAAAATCATAGGCATCTCCAGGGGTATAGCCGCCTTCACTTGTATAAACAATGGTCAGTTTTTGCATAGGTGTTTTGCCTATTGGTGCCTCTTCGGATTCTGTAACTTCATAGCTATAGCTACCTTTATCCCAGACCAGGTTAAAAGGTGCTAAAAACCAATATTTGTCATTTATAAAACCAGCATCAACTTTCGCTACAGTGCTGTCTATCTTATTGCGAGTATATGTGGTCGATTCTCCCTCTGATATTCCGGTCACCTCATTTTTCTTAATATTCCATATCCAATCCCTTTCAAAATGAGTAGTGTCCCGGTCAACATTAAAAGTAAACCTTAGTTCTTCTACATTTTTCCATTCCTTCAGACCATGTGCATAGGCTATTTTTTCCGGAACGGTTTGCTCAATTTTTTCTGAATCCGCATCTTTTTTCTGTTCGGTTTTACAGCTAAATATAAACACCAAAGAAAGTATGGTAAGCAAGTTTAAAATTTTCATAATAATGTTTTTTCAAATATAACAGCTTTTCAATTCTTTATTGATAACAATCCATGACTTTATTTGGGTTAGAAATCCCAATAAAATGATTAATTTTGGTTTTTAACAAAAAGTAAAAAATGAGTAAAAAAAAGGGAAAAGTACAAGAAGCCATTGATGAAAGATTATTAGAAGATAGAAAAGTATTTCTTTGGGGGATGGTTGATGATGATTCTGCCAAACATGTTATTGATCGTTTATTATTTCTTGATATGCAGAACAATAAGGAAATACAATTAATTATAAATAGTCCTGGGGGTTATGTAACTTCGGGTTTTGCAATTTATGATACACTAAAATCACTAAAGAGTCCGGTATCCACTGTTTGCAGTGGCTTAGCAGCTTCAATGGGTTCTATTCTCCTCTCTGTTGGTAAGAAAGGGCGACGTTTTATTCAACCTCATGCACGGGTGATGATCCATCAGCCCAGTGGAGGAGCAAGAGGTCAGGCATCGAATATTGAAATTCAGGCTAAAGAAATAATAAAGACAAAAGAGATTGGTGCTAAAATATTAGCTGAAAACTGCGGACAGTCTTATGAAAAAATCTTGAAAGACTTTAACCGTGATTATTGGATGGATGCCGAAGAATCGATAGCATACGGAATAGTAGATGGAATTTTAAAATAGAACATATTTTATTTAATAAAAAAAGACCTTCGTATAATAATATGAAGGTCTTTGTAAATATATATATGGACGCCTTGGCGGGAAATTAACTACTTTAAGTATATACGAAAATACTGGCCAATCAGATTTTTATTCGATAAAAAAATTATTTATATACTATTGAAAATATGGTGCAGGTTAAAAGGGTTTTTTCCTGGAAAAATAAAAAACTACTACTGAAACCATTATGATTTACCAAGGCTTTAGGGCAGGATAAGTATAAGGAAACATAATTTTGTACATTTACTTCCAATCTTAGCTATTCTCCTGGCTTATATTATGACGCAAACTCCAAAAGACATCGCTGTAGTGGGATCCGGATTAATAGGATCTTTATTGGCGATCTATCTAAAAAGATCAGGGCATGAGGTTACAGTGTTTGACCGACGTCCTGATATCAGGACGATTGAATTTTCAGGACGTTCTATAAACCTTGCACTTAGTGATAGAGGTTGGAAAACATTACACAAGGTCGGCATTGAAAAAGAGATAAAGAAGATAGCAATACCTCTATTTAAACGAGCAATGCATGTAGATGGTAAACCTATTTATTATCAGAACTACGGAAAGGAGGGGGAAGCAATCTGGTCTATCTCCAGAGGATTGTTGAATAGAAAGATGATTGACCTTGCAGAAAATACAGGTGTCAATTTCAGATTTAATGAAAGAGTGTGGGATATTGATTTGCCCGATGCAATATTGTATACCGGAGAAACAGAAAAGGGTGAATGGAAAGCTTATGATTATGATCTGGTGTTCGGTTGTGATGGTGCGTTTTCGAGAATTCGTCATAAAATGCAGCGCAGAAGCCGATTTGATTATTCACAAAATTTTATTGATATCGGATATAAGGAACTGACAATTCCGGCTAATGATGACGGGACACATAAACTAGAAAAAAACTCCTTTCATATTTGGCCCAGAGGTAATTTTATGTTTATCGCCATGCCAAATCTGGATGGGAGTTTTACCTCCACCTTATTTTTGCCATTTGAAGGAGACATTTCTTTTGAGAGTATAAAAACCAAAAGTCAGGCAAAGGCATTTTTCAAAACATATTTTCCTGATGTAATAAATGAAATGGACAGTCTTACCGAAGACTTTTTCAAAAACCCAACCAGTGCAATGGTTACGATGAAGTGCTACCCCTGGACTTATTGGGATAAAGTAGCGCTTGTTGGTGATTCTGCCCATGCCATAGTACCCTTTTACGGTCAAGGAATGAATGCTGGCTTTGAAGATATTTATATATTAAATGAATTAATTTCCAAATATGGCGATGATTGGGAGCATATTTTTGAGGAATATCAGAAGGAAAGAAAACCCAATGCAGATGCGATAGCCGAATTGAGCTACAGAAACTTTGTTGAAATGAGTAGCAAAACAGCCGACCCCTGTTTTTTGCTACAAAAGAAAATTGAAAAACATTTTGCCAAAAATAATCCGGGCAAATGGATTCCGGTTTATTCTAGAGTTACATTCTCTGATCAGCCTTATGCAGACGCATTGGCCATAGGTGATGAGCAGGAAAAAATTATGCAACAGATTATGCGAATACAAAATATTGAGGCAAAATGGGATAGCCTGGAAGTAGAAGAGAAAATGTTAGAGTTACTTGATAAAAATTAAATTTCCCATATACTTATCTATTTTTCATTTCTGACCTGCGCATTGGCATTTGGTCAATTAGATCAAAAATCTCATTTGCTTCCACAATGTACTTTTTCCGGAGTTTCACATCACCATCTTTTCCAATTAAAAGTATACCCTGAAAGTCACCATAAGTAACATTTTCGGGATTTATATTGGTTATCATTCCATCCTTATCTAAAACTTCCATTCCGTTGTAAACAAGAAGAACTAAATCTCTTTCTGTCATTTCGTTATAACGTCCATCAAACTTGTTCAGCTGCAAGTTTCTGGTATGAAGATCATTCTTCGTATCCAATAAAAGAAGAATGCGTTTTTTCCACTTGAATTCGGTCAACTCCTGTGCAGACATTGTCGTTAGTTGTAGCATTAAAACTAAAAGTGCAATACATTTTAGATTAAACATATCCATATATTGGACTAAAATAAAAAAACCACCTAATTACCGGTGGTTTTAATTAAATATTTAAATTCTATTAAATCTTTGAAAACATTTTGTGCATCTTCTGCTGTTCTTCTTCAGCTAAAACCGGATCCACTAGAATTCTACCGCTATGCTCATCGGTGATAATTTTTTTTCTAGAAGCAATTTCTACCTGTACCTGAGGCGGTATAGTAAAGAAAGATCCGCCTGAGGCGCCTCTTTCAACTGGCACAACGGCTAGACCGTTTTTAACGTTATTTCGGATTCGTTTATAAGCCTGTACTAATCTGTCTTCAATTTGTTTTTCAAATTTTTCAGATTTAGCCAAAAGCGCTTTTTCTTCTTTTTCAGTTTCTGCAAGAATTGCGTCTAATTCACTTTTCTTGTGTTTTAAGTGGGAATCACGCTCTGAAAGCCTTTCTTTAGTC
>NZ_JBATGR010000305.1:0-14688 GCF_049665975.1 Eudoraea sp. | reverse complement strand
ACCGTCAAAAATTGCTAATTCGTAAAAATTAGAACACAAATTATGATAGTTCAATTTAATTTGTACATTTGATCTGCAATGAATAAATGCACAAACATAACTTTATCCCGCTGGAATTTTATTCCCGTACGCTCCTTTGTACGTACACGCCCGTAAGGGTGTATTTCTTTCATGGAAATAGGTGAGTCCATTTCCGCACTGTCAAATCAACTATTTTTTACCCTTTAAATTAAGCTAGCAATGGAAATAGTAATTGCTAACGAATCGCACTTTAAATACGCCAAAATAATTAGTGACACCATTGCCGAATCGGCGAAGGTGAGGGGAACTGGTATTGCCCAAAGAACACCTGAATATATAATCAAACGATTAGAACATGAAAATGCTATCATTGCTTTGGATGATGATAAATTTGCCGGGTTTTGTTATATAGAAGTTTGGGGGCACCAAAAATTTGTGGCGAATTCAGGGCTTATCGTTCATCCTGACTACAGAAATCAGGGCTTGGCAAAAAAAATTAAAAAAGCAATTTTCGAGCTTTCTTTGAAAAAGTTTCCGGAAGCTAAAATTTTTGGTATTACAACCGGTCTTGCAGTAATGAAAATGAATTACGAATTAGGATATAAACCCGTTACCTTTTCAGAATTAACTGATGATCCGGCCTTTTGGAAAGGATGCCAGACATGTAAAAATTTTGATATACTCACCAGGACCGATCACAAAATGTGTCTATGTACAGGCATGTTATACGACCCTCTATTGGCGGCGGCCAAGAAAGAAAAGCTAAATGACAAGGCTTTTAAGAGGCTTAAAAAAATTAAAGAGCAATTATTTCTTAAAAGAAAGAACAAATGAAAAAATTAGTTTTGGCCTATAGCGGTGGGCTTGATACTTCTTACTGCGCTAAATATTTATCCCAGGAAGAAGGATTTGAGGTACATGCAGTAAGTGTCAATACCGGTGGCTTTTCCGCGGAAGAAATTATGCTTATTAAAGAAAAGGCGCTTCAGTTAGGTGTTTCCAGCTATACTTCTATTGATGCACTGGAACATTTTTATGAAAAGGTAGTAAAGTACTTAATCTATGGCAATGTGTTAAGAAATAATACCTATCCCTTATCCGTAAGTGCCGAAAGAATCGTTCAGGCTATCGAAATTGCAAACCATGCTAAAAAAATAGGTGCTGAGTATATTGCACATGGAAGTACCGGGGCAGGTAATGATCAGGTAAGGTTTGATATGATTTTTCAGATTCTCACCCCTAATATCAAAATTATTACCCCAATAAGAGACAAAAGCTTGTCCAGAGAAGCCGAGATTGCATACCTGGAGGAAAATGGTATTGACTATTCCTGGGAGAAAGCTAAATATTCGATAAACAAAGGATTATGGGGCACTTCAGTAGGTGGCGATGAAACGCTCACCTCTAATTTGTCCCTGCCGGAATCTGCTTACCCATCACAATTAATTGCAACAGAACCAAAAGATATTAAGCTGCAATTTTTTAAGGGCGAATTAGTTTCCGTCAATGGTCAAAAAGGTACTCCTGTTCAAAATATAATTGCCCTGGATGCTATAGCCTCCGAATATGCTATAGGAAGAGATACACATGTAGGTGACACCATAATAGGTATAAAAGGAAGAGTAGGGTTTGAAGCCGCAGCATCGCTTATCATTATAAAGGCACATCATTTATTGGAAAAACATACTCTTAGTAAATGGCAGCAATTTCAAAAAGAGCAACTGGGAAATTTTTATGGAATGCTCTTGCATGAAGGTAATTATCTGGATGAAGTAATGAGGAATATAGAAGCGTTTTTGAGCGATACACAAAGAAATGTATCAGGGGAGGTTTTAGTAAGCTTACACCCATATAGATTTGAATTGAACGGCGTTAATTCTGAGAATGATTTAATGAATGCTTCTTTTGGTCATTACGGAGAAACAAATAAAGCCTGGACTGCAGATGACGCCAAGGGCTTCATTAAAATCCTATCCAATCCGGGGAAAATAGCGAATCAAAGTATTCAGAATTATGATTAGAACAGGCATTATTGGAGGATCTGGTTATACAGGGGGCGAGCTTATCAGGCTTTTGCTTAATCATCCCGGTGTCACCATAGATTTCGTATATAGTAGAACAAAAGCGGGTAAAAAAATAAGTGGGACCCATACAGATTTATTAGGTCATTTAGATTTGACTTTTACAGATTCGGTAAATTCCGAAGTTGATGTCCTTTTCCTATGCCTGGGCCATGGAAATTCCAAAAGTTTTTTAAACAACTATTCTTTTTCTCCCAAAACAAGAATTATTGATTTAAGCACCGATTTCAGATTAATGCAAGATGCCTCTTTGGGCGGAAAAGAATTTTTGTATGGCCTTCCCGAATTAAACAGAACCGCAATAAGTAAAGCCAGATATATTGCCAATCCGGGTTGTTTTGCTACCTGTATTCAATTAGCTTTACTCCCGCTGGCCAAGGCACAACTATTGAATTCTGATGTACATGTGAATGCAGTAACCGGAAGCACAGGCGCTGGAGTAATGCCATCGGCGACCACACATTTTAGCTGGAGAAATAGCAATGCATCCTGGTATAAAGCCTTTACTCATCAACATCTTGGAGAAATAAATGAAAGTCTCGAATCGCTGCAAAAAGCTGTTGGAGAACTCTATTTTATACCCAACCGGGGGAACTTTTCCAGAGGTATTCTCAGCACGGCATACACAAAGTTTGAGGGAAGTGAGTCGGAAGCTTATGGTTTATATCATGATTTCTATAAAAATGCCGCATTTACTATGATTTCGGAAGAGCCGGTTCACATAAAACAAGTGGTGAATACAAATAATTGTCATATTCACCTGCACAAGTACAAGGATGTTCTATTAATAACATCTGTAATTGACAATTTGCTTAAAGGGGCCTCCGGACAGGCCATTCAGAACATGAATTTAATGTTTGGTTTTGATGAAAGTGAGGGATTAAATTTAAAAGCAGCTGTTTATTAAAAGAAGTGAGAATTATAAAAATAACCAGATCATAAAAGAGTAATTATGAAAATAGCGATTATAGGAGCAGGGAATTTAGGATTATCTGTTGCTAAAGGCATATTACATAGCAACGGGGCTACTACAATGTATCTGACCAAAAGACACGTCGATAGTATAAAGGACTATGAAAAATATGGAAATGTAACGGTTGGCTCGGACAATAGGGAAGCGGTTAAAAAATCTGATGTTTTAATATTTTCAGTTCAACCCAGAGATTTTGCAATGATCCTAGAAGAAGTTAAAGATATTCTTACGGATAAGCATGTAATAATCTCGACGATAACTGGTTTCAGCATTGAAAATATGGAAGTCATTCTCGGAAAGGAAAAGCATATTATCCGAAGCATGCCCAATACGGCCATTTCCGTTGGGAAATCTATGACCTGTATTTGCTCCAATACAGCGGGTAAAAAACGAATAGATATGGCAAAAGCCATTTTTAACAGAATGGGTTATTCCATGGAAATACCTGAAAATCAAATGCAGGCAGCAACTGTAATATGCGCAAGTGGTATAGCTTTTTGGATGCGACTTATAAGGGCAACTACACAGGGCGCTATTCAGTTAGGTTTCGATGCCAAAGAGGCGCAGGAGCTTGCCATGTACACTTGTAATGGAGCAGCTGGCTTGCTTATAGAATCTGGGAATCATCCTGAAGAAGAAATAGATAAGGTAACCACCCCTATGGGTTGTACTATTCAGGGATTAAACGAAATGGAGCATCAGGGTTTAAGTTCTTCTCTTATCAGAGGAATAGTTACTTCTTTTGAGAAAATAAATGAATTGAAAACCAAGAACTAGGCCTTGAGATAAATTACTTATCAACCTTTATAAAAAACAATAAATGGAACTATTTGATGTATACCCACTATATGATGTAACCCCGGTTACAGCTAAGGGTATTGTTATTACTGATGATAAGGGAGATACATATCTCGATTTCTATGGTGGCCATGCTGTTATCTCTATAGGGCATTCGCACCCATATTACATAGAACGCATTAAAAGTCAAATAGATCAAATAGGGTTTTACAGCAACTCCGTTAAAAATCCGCTGCAAAGACAACTGGCTAAGAAACTGGGACAATTATCCAATTGTGAGGATTATAATTTGTTTTTATGTAATTCGGGGGCAGAGGCTAATGAAAATGCCCTAAAATTAGCATCTTTCCATACAAATAAATCCCGGGTAATTGCATTTACGAATAGTTTTCACGGTAGAACATCTGCCGCCGTTGCTGCAACGGACAATGAGAAGATAAATGCCCCTATAAATAAACAGCAAAAAGTTACTTTTTTATCATTTGAAGATATTAAAACCTTTGAAACTGAAATCAAAAAGGAAGATGTATGTGCTGTTATTCTGGAAGCCATACAGGGGGTTGGCGGTCTGGACGAGCCATCTGGTATATTCTATAGGGAAATTGCCGCACTTTGTAAAAAATATGGTGTAGTTCTGATAGCTGATGAGGTACAATCTGGTTTTGGCCGAACTGGCTCTTTTTTTGCCTTTCAGCTCCATGAAATTAAGCCCGATATTATAACTATAGCCAAAGGCATGGGCAATGGTTTTCCTGTTGGTGGTGTATTAATTCATAAAAACATTCAGGCATCCTATGGCTTGCTTGGGACTACTTTTGGTGGAAACCATCTTGCCTGCACAGCTGTTTTAGCTGTTTTAGAGGTTCTGGAAAAAGAACAACTTGTTGAAAATGCCGAAAGACTGGGTAAATATTTCAAAAAAAGAGCCTTAGAAATACCGCAGGTTAGGGAAATAAAAGGCAGGGGACTTATGCTGGGATTAAAGTTTGATTTTGAAGTGGGAGAACTTCGCAAAAATCTAATTTACGAGCAACATCTTTTCACCGGCGGGGCCAAGGATAAAAACGTTTTACGAATTCTCCCAGCTTTGAATATTACAAAAAGCGATATGGACTTATTTTTCGAGAAATTAAAAATAGCATTATCATGAGTGTTATATTGAACATAGATAAACGAAATGCGGTCCTTAAATCCATGATTGAATGGATAAAAAAGGAGGAAAGCGCCCTTTTGGAAGCCAATAAAAAAGATTTGGAAGCTTACTCTGGTGACGATATTGCCATGTATGATCGCCTAAAAGTTGATGACGATAAAATTATTGGGATGATAAAATCCCTAAAGGAATTGACACTGTTGAATGACCCTTTGAATCTAGAACGGTTTCAATTTGAGCATGAAAACGGTCTGCAAATCAGCAATAGGACAGCTCCTTTTGGCACTGTACTTATTATCTATGAATCGAGACCTGATGTAACCATTGAAGCAGCTGGGATTGCTTTTAAATCGGGCAATAGAATATTATTGAAAGGGGGTAAGGAATCACTGAACAGTAATTTGATCTTGGTAGATTTATGGCACAAAGCTTTAAGAGACAATCAAGTTGATGGCGATTGGGTCAGCTATTTGCAATATGATCGCTCAGAGACGCAGGCTTTTTTAGAAAATCCCATACAAAAAGTGGATTTGATAGTTCCTAGAGGAGGGGAAAAACTAATTGCTTTTGTAAAACAACATGCCACCTGCCCTGTAATCGTTAGTGGAAGAGGTAATAATTTTGTGTATATAGATGCTGAAGCTGATCTACAAATGGCCGTTGATATAATCATCAATGCAAAAACCACCAAAATATCGGCCTGTAATGCATTGGATAAAGTACTAATAGCTGCAGATTTGCCCATAAAACAACAATTTGTCCAAAATCTATTGTTAGAACTTCAGAAAAGTAAGGTTGAGATTTTAACCGATGACGCTTTTTCAGCTCTCGAAGGCACAACTCCTATTAAAGATGAGAGTGTTTGGATTGAAGAGTTTTTAGACTATAAAATAGTGCTGGGTCAAGTTGCTTCTTTAAAGGAAGCCATTAGCAAAATAAACACTTTCGGTGGTGGGCATTCGGCAGCCATCATTACCGCGAATGAAGAAACAGCAGCAACATTCATGAATTCTGTTGATTCAGCGGCAGTATACCATAATGCCTCCACACGATTTACGGATGGAGGCCAATTTGGACTGGGCGGAGAACTCGCAATTAGCACTGATAAGTTACATCAAAGAGGCCCCATTGGTTTACAGCATTTAGTAACCAATAAATGGTTTGTAAAGGGCAATGGACAAATTAGATGAATATGCAGATGAAAAGAATATTATTAAAAATAGGGTCCAATACCTTGACCAAAGAAACAAGCCAGATTTCACGAGGTAAAATAGAGGACATTGGAAGACAGATTGCAGTCATGAAAGATGAATATGAGTTTATCATCGTCAGTTCCGGGGCCATTGCCGCTGCCAAACAATTCGTGGAATTGGAGCATCATGGGGCTGCAATAGATGTGAAACAAGCTTTGGCAGCCATCGGGCAACCGCACTTAATGCGTATCTTTCAAGAGAATTTTAGGGAATTGGGTTTGTCAACTTCCCAATGTCTTTTATCCTATTCAGATTTTGATAATTTAGACGCTAAGGCGAATATAAAGAATACCATTAATGTCCTTGTAGCTAATAAATTCATTCCCATCATCAATGAAAATGATACAGTCGCCACCGATGAGATTCAATTTGGTGACAATGATAAGTTGGCAGCATTGACTGCTGCCCTATTGCAGGTAGATCTGTTGATGATCGCTACCAATACTGATGGAGTCTACACAAGAGAATCCATAGAAAATAATAAACCGGAAACGATTACCTCAGTTTCTGGAGTTCAAAAATTGCAGAAAGAAATCAGCGCATCAAAATCAACCCACGGTACAGGTGGAATGCAATCGAAAATTGAAGCCGCTACTATTGCCCAAACAGCAGGAATTGAAACCTGGATAGTAAATGGACTAAAAGACAATTTTATAGTCGATGCAATTACTGGCAAGAGTAACCATACTAAAATAAAATAATGCAACACTACCTCTCTATAAACGATATTGATTCACTTTCTGACTGGGTTACTGAGGCAAGGGCCTTAAAAAATGATCCTTTACAGTCAAAATCCTTGGGTAAGGATAAAACCATCGGATTGTTGTTCTTCAATAATAGTCTGAGAACCCGATTGAGTACCCAAAAAGCAGCCATAAATCTAGGGATGGAAGTAATTGTAATGAACTTTGGAAATGAAGGTTGGGCTTTGGAATATGGCGATGGCACCATAATGGATCAGGGTACATCGGAACATATTAAAGAAGCTGCCAAGGTGGTTTCCCAATACTGTGATGTAATTGGAATACGAGCATTTGCATCATTGACCGATAAAGAAAAGGACGAGGCAGAGGTGGTATTGAATGGATTTAAAAAATATGCCTCCGTTCCAATAGTGAATATGGAAAGCTCTGTTGGACACCCATTACAGGCGTTGACCGATGCCATAACGCTGGCCGAAAATTCTAACAAGACCAAACCAAAAGTAGTGTTATCTTGGGCACCCCATCCCAAGGCCCTTCCCCATGCTGTTACCAATTCATTTGTTGAAATGATGCAGTTACAAGATGCTGATTTTGTAATTACACATCCTAAAGGGTATGAACTGGATTCTACAATAATCAAAAATGTCCCAGTGGAATATGACCAAAATAAAGCCTTGAAAGATGCCGATTTTGTATATGTGAAAAACTGGAGCAGTTATACGGATTATGGAAGAGTATTGAACCAAGACCCTAACTGGATGATCACTAAAGATAAACTGTGCAATGCCAAATTTATGCATTGCCTGCCAGTGCGTAGAAATGTTGTTGTGGAAGATGCAGTGTTGGACAGTGAACAGTCCTTGGTGATTGATCAAGCCAATAATAGAACATATGCCGCACAAGTTGTGCTGAAAAAGATTTTAGAGCATTTAAAATGAAACAAAAGCTATCCATAGTCAAAATTGGAGGTAATGTCCTCGAAAACGAAATCGAGCTTGACCAATTTCTATTGAATTTTTCCAAATTGGAAGATCCTAAAATTCTTGTACATGGTGGAGGTAAATTAGCAACAAATTTGGCTGCAAAACTGGGCATTAAATCAAAAATGACTAGTGGAAGGCGCATTACGGATGCCAAAAGCCTTGAGGTAATAACAATGGTATACGGCGGACTCACAAATAAGAATATTGTGGCCAAATTACAAGCTTTGGGAACCAATGCAATTGGACTTAGTGGTGCAGATGGCAACACCGTACAGGCCCATAAACGACCGGTTAAGGAAATTGATTTTGGATTTGTCGGTGATATTGACGGAATTAATTCTGAACTTATTGATACTTTAGTTGAAGTTAAATTAACACTGGTCTTTTGTGCTATTACTCATAACGGTAAGGGTCAATTATTGAATACCAATGCAGACACTATTGCTTCGGAATTAGCTATTGGGATGAGTCATAAATATAAAACCACTCTATACTATTGTTTCGAAAAGAAAGGGGTATTACAGGATATAGAAAATGATGATTCGGTCATAATACATATCGATACCAACAATTATAATGACTTATTGGGACAAAACATCATTTCGGACGGTATGTTACCAAAAATGCAGAATTGTTTTCATGCATTACAACAAAATGTCGATAAAGTTTGCATTGGCAATATATCAATGCTTGAGACAGATTCAAATTTATATACAACGATAACCCTATGAAGATGGATCAACAAATCCCTACAGATAAGGCTATTGGCTTATTGAAAGAACTCATCTCAATTCAATCATTTTCCGGGGAAGAGCACCATACGGCTGAGGCCATTGAAGCCTGGTTCGAAGCTTTTAGCATTCCCTATGAAAGGGAAAACAATAATGTCTTTGCCAAGAACAAACATTGGGATGACACTAAGCCAACACTTTTATTGAACTCACACCATGATACCGTGAGGCCTAATAAAGCCTATACTCGGGACCCATTTGATCCACAAATTGAGAATGGGAAATTGTATGGATTAGGAAGCAATGATGCCGGCGGGGCCTTAGTCTCGTTAATTGCAACATTTACCTATTTCTACGATTCAGCAAATTTGAAACATAACCTATTAATGGTAGCTTCCGCTGAAGAAGAAAATACGGGCGGTAAAGGTTTAAATAGCCTTTTAGCCATACTTCCAAATATTGATGTTGCAATCGTAGGGGAACCAACACTTATGAATCTGGCCATCGCCGAAAAGGGGCTAGTGGTTTTCGATGCTGTTATAAAAGGCACTCCTTCTCATGCTGCACATCCAAATAACAACAATGCCATTTATAATTCTATTGAAGTGTTGGAATGGTTTAAGAACTATACATTTCCAAAAACATCAGACGTCCTTGGTGAAGTTAAATTAACAGTTACCCAAATTAATGCCGGCAGCCAGCATAATGTGGTCCCCGCTAAAGTTCATCTGGTAATTGATGTACGTGTAAATGATAAATACAGCAATAAGGAAATAGCAGAAATGTTATCAAGGGAAGCTCCTTGTGAGCTAAAGCCCAGATCATTAAGATTGAACTCATCCTCCATAGACAAAGATCATCCTTTGGTAGTTTCGGGGATTAAACTAGGAAGGGATACCTATGGCTCTCCTACCCTTTCAGACCAGGCAGCACTTAGCTGCCCTTCATTAAAATTAGGCCCCGGTGATAGTACACGTTCACATACTGCCGATGAGTTTATTTATATTAAGGAAATTGAAGAAGGAATTAATCTATACATTAAAATTCTCGATGGGTTTTTAATAAACTAATTAACATAAAATAGCCTTACTCAGGAGAAACCACTAAAAATAAGAGCAATGAAACTTTGGGATAAAGGATACAGTACAGATAAAAAAATTGATCATTTTACTGTTGGCAATGACAGAGAATTAGATTTAGTGCTGGCTAAGTATGATATAAAAGCCTCCATGGCCCATGCGAAAATGTTGGGTAAAATTGGATTATTAACAAGTGAGGAAACAATTGAACTGGTCCGGGAACTTGAAAATATTGCCCGGAGCATTAAAGACGGTAAGTTTATTATTGAGGATACTTTTGAGGATGTTCATTCTAAAATAGAATTTATACTAACCGAAAAACTTGGCGATACAGGAAAAAAAATTCATACAGCCCGTTCCAGGAACGATCAGGTTTTGGTAGCCATGCAATTATATCTGAAAGAAGAATTAACTGAAATAAAGCTCCAGACTAAAGAACTGTTCTATTTATTACTTGAATTGGCTGAAAAACATAAGGAAATTTTGTTGCCGGGATATACGCACTTCCAGATTGCAATGCCTTCTTCATTTGGATTGTGGTTTTCTGCCTATGCAGAAAGCCTTATTGATGATCTTTACTTTATAGATTCAGCCTTCAAAATAGCTGATCAAAATCCACTTGGTAGTGCCGCCGGTTATGGAAGTTCTTTTCCTATTGATCGCACTTATACAACCAAAGAAATGGGGTTTGCCGATTTAAAATACAATGTTGTGGCTGCCCAAATGGGACGAGGCAAAGTTGAGAAAGCCACTGCATTTGGTATTTCAGGAATAGCAGGCACGCTTTCTAAGTTGGCAATGGATATTTGTCTCTATATGAGTCAGAATTTCAACTTTATATCTTTTCCGGATGCGCTAACAACAGGGAGCAGTATTATGCCTCATAAAAAAAATCCGGATGTCTTTGAGCTTATCAGGGCAAAATGCAACAGCTTGCAAGCCATCCCTGGCCAGATTACTCTTATCACGACTAATTTACCCAGTGGCTATCACAGGGACCTTCAAATGGTCAAGACTCTAATAATCCCGGCGATACAGGAAATAAAATCCTGTTTGGAAATGATGACTTTCAGTTTAAAAGATGTTAAGGTAAATTCCAATATTCTCAATGATCCTAAGTACGACTATCTTTTTAGTGTAGACACATTAAATCAACTCGTGCTTAGTGGAATACCTTTCCGTGATGCCTACAAACAAATAGGTGCGGAAATTGAAGCAGGGACTTTTAAACCTAAAAAGCAATTAGATCACAATCATGAAGGGAGCCTCGGAAATTTGTGCCTGGATAAGATAAAGGCCAAAATGAAGACATAATTTTCATGTCCGTTATTAAATATATCAATTTCTGATTTAGACTTAAACATTAATTATTTTATCTTTAGTGCATAAGCTTTAATTGATATCCCCTTTGTCATGTTTTCTCTTGTTTATAGATCCACTGCCTCACCAATTTTTAATAAAGTTGATGTAAAAGAAATGCTTGAAAAGGCAAGAGTTAATAATTTACGTGATAGAATAACAGGGTGTTTATTGTATTATGAAGGAGAATTTATTCAGTATCTTGAAGGTAATCAAGTAATGGTTCTTACCCTTTTTGATAAGATTAAAGTAGACAAACGACATAAAGATGTAACCATATTAGCATATGGTGTTACAGATTCCCGGGAATTTAAGGATTGGGAAATGGCCTATGCCGATTTCTTTGGCGACAATGACAAGATGAACTATTTCAAGTTATTAATAAGTTCCTATAATGAAAACCTGGATTCAATCACTTCTCAGAATCCTTCTTTTAACACTTTCTGGATTGCGGTTAGGGAAAATCTTGACCAAACATTAGAGTCGCAACCCTAATTATTGGTTCATCCCTAAATTTATTACTTCTTGTTTAGTTAAATGTCTCCAATGTCCCCGGGGAAGATCCTTTTTAGTTAGTCCGGCAAAAATAACACGATCCAGTTTTTTTACATCATAACCAAGATGTTCAAAAATACGCCGTACTATCCTGTTTCTACCACTGTGTATTTCTATGCCTACTTCTCGTTTGGGGGAATTGTTTATATAACTTACTTCATCAACCTTGATTGGACCGTCATCTAAAGTAATACCTGTCTGTATTTTTTTTAGATCTTCCATAGTAAGGTTTTTGTTCAATTCAACATGGTAAATCTTGCGGATACCATGTCTGGGGTGCGTAAGTTTTTTTGAAAGATCCCCATCATTGGTAAAAAGTAAGAGCCCTGTAGTATTCCTGTCTAACCGTCCAACCGGCACTAATCTCGATTTTGAAGCCTTGGAAATTAATTCCATTACAGTTCTCCTCCCTCTTTCATCACTTGTAGTGGTTATAAAATTCTTGGGTTTGTTTAAAAGCACGTATTCCTTTTTTTGCGGATTGAGTAAGCGTCCGTCAAACTTAACAATATCGGTAAGCTTAACTTTGTGTCCCATTTCAGTAATGGTCTTTCCGTTAACCGTTACATTACCTGCTTCTATATATGTATCAGCTTCTCTCCTGGAACATACTCCTGAATTTGCAACATAGCGATTAAGTCTTATTAAATCCGGGTCTGAAGGAACAGGCTTAGTTTTTTTTACAGCTGATGGAGTACGTACTTTGGAAAATGGTTTTTTTGTATACCCTTTGTTTTTTCCCTGAATATTTCTTTTATCCTTATTTGATTGCGGTCTGCGCATTGTCTAAATTTTAGGCAAAGGTAGTAAAGGGATTTGGATGTAGCTTAGAGTAAAAGTCAATATCCCCGGAAGCTAATCTTCCACGTCGATTGTTGACTGCCTTTGCCTGTTCACCACTAATTTGGTGACATCCGGTCTGGAATAATGACCAGCAGGGTCAAAATTTTGTCGTTCTTCAAAGACTCTGTTGAAATCCAATGTTTGAAAAATAACCCCTTCTTTGCCTACTACAGGTTCAAGTATCCATTCTCCATCGGGACCGGCTATACAGGATCCGCCGTTGGCTAAGATATTAGGTGTCTTTTTTAATAATTGATCTACATGTGGCAAATTTTTTGGTAAATCTTTTTTATACATCAAGGACGAAACAGAGACCACAAAACTCCTGGATTCTCTTGCTATAAATCGGGTAATATCTCTTGTATTGTATTCACTGCCGGGCCAAACAGCAATATGCAAATTTTCTCCCAAACCATACATTGCAGCCCTTACCAAAGGCATCCAGTTTTCCCAGCAATTAAGACCCCCCACAGTAAACTGTTTTAATTTGTGGGTCTTAAGGCCATGTCCATCTCCCTGAGCCCATGTAAGTCGCTCATCATAAGTGGGTTGAAGCTTTCGATGAACAGATTTTATTTCCCCTTTATCATCAATAAAAACCAAAGAGCAATACAGGCTATGGCCACCCCTGTCCGGTGCTCTTTCGATAATACCCAAATAAATTGCGAGTTCATGTTTACGGGCTAAATCACAAATACCATCAAGATCTCCTTTTTCTATCTGTATGGCATTATGCATATAATGCGCATGAATTTCCTTATTTATCTTCAGATCCCATGAAGCACCCTCAGTATGTGCCAGCCAAAAAGGATAACCGGGAAGAAATCCTTCCCCGAAAACTAAGAGCTCTGCATTCTCTTTTGCTGCTTTATGGATAATGTCTTTAATTTTGGCAATAGTGCCTATCTTATCTAACCAAACCGGGGAAATTTGTGCAAGGGCTATTTTTAATTGATTTTTCATCAAAATATTCGGTTTAGAACGAGATCTACATCAATTAATAATATACTAAAAACGCCGGCAACTATTATAAACTTAAGAATATTATGGAGCCAAATATAATCTTTCTTGGTTTCGGACTTCCATAGCAAAATCAGGAATAACAATAATAAAAAGATGCAGGCATTAAAGTAAATATACATATAGCCCACATTAAATTTATTGATTAACAAAGCAGCAGGTATTAAGGTGAGAAGTATTAAAAAACTAATCCCTAACTTAGAATAGACCGGGCCATATAAAACGGGAATGGTCTTATAATTTTGAGCCAGATCGCCTGTAATATTTTCCATATCCTTAATCATTTCACGGGCTAAAATCAGTAGAAACAAGAAAATAGCATGGACAAAAATTACCGTATCAAAATTTTTGTAATACACAAATATTGCAAAGAAAGGGGCAATTATCAACACTGCGGAGACAATGTTCCCAACAAAAGGTATTTTTTTTAATTTATGTGAATACAACCAAATTCCAAATATATAGGCCGAGAAGAATAATGCCGCTCTGAATGATATGTAACTGGCGAGTAAAACTGCAAGGAAGTTAAAAACAAAATAGGCACTTAATTTAGTTCGCTGATTTACCAATCGGTCAAGCATACTCTTTCGAGGCCTATTGATAAGGTCTTTCTCTGAGTCATAAAAACTATTAATGATATAGCCCCCGGATATTACAAGTGCTGATGCTAATACAAGTACAAATAAATTTGGATCAAATACAACTTTACGTAAAGGTAGGTCGGGAGCAAGTATATATATAGAGGCCAGATACTGGGCCAGAGTTATCATAAGGACATTATAGCCCCTTATAATGGAAAACAGACTCAGCCCTTTTAGTAGCAGGAGTTTGTTTTTTCTACTAAGCATTTTTAAGGTCTTAGAAGTTGTATACTACTTCTAAATGATGGTCTTTTAACGCAGTTCTTGCTTTTGCCAAATCCTGAGTGAATCCTAAAATATAACCACCCCCTCCGGAACCGCATAATTTCAGGTAGTAATCATTAGTTTCTATACCGTGCTTCCAAAGTTTATGAAATTCTTTGGGGATCATAGGTTTGAAATGGTCCAAAACCACGTGTGAAAGTTGCTTCAGATTTCCAAAAAGCGACTTCACATTACCACTTACAAAATCCTCAACACAGGCATCAGTATGT
>NZ_JBATGR010000304.1:0-1554 GCF_049665975.1 Eudoraea sp. | reverse complement strand
GGCTGGGCCTGTGGAGTAAAAAAAGGTCTAAAAAATCAGTCTTAAGTTTGGACAAAGAACGCTCGGCAGACCAAATAATATATTCTTTAGAATAATCATAATGTTTTACTTTATTATCTCTTGCTTTACAGACATATTGTATCCCACATTTGCTAATAAGTTGTACCCGCTCTCTGGGAATTAAACTTTGTGAAAAAGCGTTTCCAAAAGCTCCTTCATTAGTATAGCCACCATAAATATCGGCATGGTCGAAAGTTGTAATTCCATTTTCAACACAATAGCCAATAAGGTCGGCTATTTCGCTTTTTGTAAGGTTCTTTCCCCAACTTCCCCATGTCATGGTACCAGCAATAATTTTTGAATAAGATATCCGGTTTTTCATAAGTATGTGAAAATATAAAATAAATCCCTTAAATACTTCATAAAACTTAGGGTTCTAGGCATTTTTTAACCAATCATTAACAGCACTTATATAAATAAATTTTCAATTTGCGCCCTACTGAGATACCAACAGATTAAAAACCAAAAAATATAAATTATTAATGGAAGAAAATACTACTGTAGACATTAGTGCTGTTAATGAGAAAATTGCACAGGAGAGTGCTTTTATAGACCTGCTTGTTCTGGAAATGAATAAAGCTATTGTAGGTCAAAAGCACATGATAGAACGATTGTTGATCGGACTTTTGGGACAGGGTCATATTTTGTTAGAAGGAGTCCCCGGACTTGCAAAAACCCTTGCAATAACCACTCTGTCAAAGGCGGTTAAAGGTAGTTTTAGCAGGATTCAGTTTACTCCGGATCTTCTACCTGCAGATGTCGTGGGAACAATGATATATAATATGAAAGTGAATGATTTCTCAATAAAGAAAGGTCCTATATTCGCTAATTTTGTGTTAGCTGATGAGATAAACCGTGCCCCAGCCAAAGTACAATCTGCTCTTTTGGAAGCCATGCAGGAAAAACAAGTTACCATTGGAGATGAAACTTTTATTCTGGATAAGCCATTCTTGGTTATGGCTACTCAAAACCCCGTAGAACAGGAAGGAACATATCCCCTCCCTGAGGCTCAGGTGGATCGTTTTATGCTAAAAACAGTTATCGATTACCCAAAGATGAATGAAGAACAACTTATTATAAGGCAAAATCTTCAAGGTATACTGCAGGATGTTAAACCCGTTGTATCAATTAAACAAATTCTTAGTGCTCAACAGGCAGTGAGAGAAGTATATATGGATGAAAAAATTGAAAAATATATCCTGGACTTAGTATTCGCCACACGCTATCCCGAAAAATATAATTTAGGAGACCTTAAACCACTCATAAGTTTTGGCGCATCGCCTCGTGGGAGTATTAATCTGGCAAATGCAGCTAAATGTTTTGCATTCATAAAAAGACGTGGGTATGTAGTTCCGGAAGATGTACGCGCCGTTGTGCATGACGTACTAAGGCATAGAATTGGAATTACCTATGAAGCGGAAGCAGAAAATATTACTTCAGAAGAAATAATCAACCGGATTGTTAACGAAATTGAAGTGCCATAATAGTTCAACC
>NZ_JBATGR010000303.1:0-42541 GCF_049665975.1 Eudoraea sp. | reverse complement strand
CCCTAATACCATGGTACCAATAATAGAACCAACAAACGATTCAAATAAATCGGCTCCCATACCTGCAACATCTCCTACATTATCACCTACATTATCTGCAATAGTTGCGGGGTTTAAAGGATGATCTTCTGGGATACCTGCCTCAACTTTACCAACCAAATCCGCACCAACATCAGCAGCCTTAGTATAAATTCCTCCACCTACACGAGCAAACAAGGCTATAGATGATGCTCCAAGGGAAAACCCAGAAAGCACATTTAATACCATAGGAATATTTTCAGCTCCCGGCCAAATCATCTGGTAAATCATAAACAACCCACTCAATCCAAGAACACCAAGACCTACAACACCTAATCCCATTACATAACCACCTGCAAAAGCTACTTCCAAAGCCTTACCTAAGGATTTTCTAGCGGCTTGTGTTGTTCTAACGTTTGCTTTAGTTGCAACGCGCATGCCTATAAATCCTGCCAAAGCAGAGCAGATGGCACCAACAATAAAAGAAACGGCCACCATTCCATTTGAACCTTCCTCATAATTCCCCTTGAAGTACAATAAAATGGCCACAGCCACAACAAAGATTGATAAGATTTTGTATTCTGCCTTTAAGAAGGACATTGCTCCATCAGCAATATGTTTGGCTATCCTTGCCATTTTTTCATTGCCTACTTCTTGTTTGGAAACCCAAATATTTTTTATAAATACAAAAAGCAGTGCTAAAACACCAAAAGCTGGTAAAAGGTTTACTATTAATTCCATATTAGTTAGTTATTTGCTATTTAAAACGGGTGCAAAAGTAGTAAATTGGATTAGAATAAAAAAGCCTAAATATTTTCCTTGAAAGATTTAAAAACTAAAACCAAATGTTCCCTTAATACTAAAAGGGCGAGCATCCGGATTCTCCAGGTAATTGCCTCTGAAATTGAAGTCTATTCTAAAAACCTTAAAGATATTACCAATCCCAAAAGAGTATTCCCAATAAATCTTATCAGAAGGAGCTATTAGCGGAATATTTGTTGGGCTGCTTAGTGCAATATTTTCATCTGTTAAAGTACCCCATGCACCTCTTAAACCTACTATTTCTCTTAAATTCCAGTTTCGAAGAACAGGAATCCTTGAAAATAAACGACCATTAAAATTATGTTCCAAATGAACCGTGGCATAAGTATCCGTTACAAACTCGTAAAAGTTCAAATTTGGAAATGTATTATAAATGGTCCATAAGGTCTGGTTTCCCGGGATTACGCTCAAGAGGCCAAGCGGAACAGATCCGAATGTTTTACCTACCTCAACAGTACTTAACAATCTCCCAAAACCTCCAATCTGCCATGGCTGTCTATAAGAAAATTGAATTTTTTCAAATTCAAAATCACTTTGAAAAAAGCCTTTTAAGCCCTTTGTGTAATTTAATAGAAGTGTGCTATAATTATCATTTACATCTCTTCGTTCAACCCCGCTTCCAATAGTTTTTTTTCCCGGTGTGTATAATAAAACGGTATTTAGTTCAAACTGTTTTATCTCAGAAGATATTCCTGTCGAAGATGTGGGATCTATATAATCCAGACTAAATAAATCTGGTAGTGCCGAGCTCAATGTTCGATAAGAGCTCCCGAAGCGAATCCGTAAATTAGTGACAGGCTCAATATCTGTATTGAATGTAGTAAGGTTAATATTGGTAAGTCTGTCATTAGCGCCAACTGTAAATATCGCGGAAGAGGCTACACTTCTGCCTAGCACATCTGTTGTTTGGGTAAGGTTAATCCCCAATTGCTCAATGTCTCGGCGGTTACCCCCGGATAGTATAAGTCTGGTTTTTTTATCCAGCAGCCATTTACCGGAAATACCATGCTTAAATTTTTCATCTTTAAATCCATATGCCATATACCCTTCAATACGCCATGGGTCATTTTGCCCGAAATAGGTTCTGGCTCCTCCTCTCAATCTAATTCCTTCAGCCTCGTTATATCCAAAACCACTGTAAATACTTCCAAGATCGATATTCCATTTATCTATTTCAATATAACCGGACGCCAAAACACTTACAATATCATAAGCTGTATTAAAACGAGGTACAGTCTTTAAGGTATCTAAGAGAGAATAGATTCCTTGCTCGTCTTTGTTGAGAGATTCCAGTCTGTTATTTTCCCAAAATACACTATCCCTTTCAAAAGTTATTGGGTTAAAAGGGTCGGTCTTATTTTTATAAAACTGTTTAGGCCTTTCAATATTAAACTTATAATTGCCATAAACGGTAGTTCTCTTTCCATAGACCCCCTTGGATTCTTCTTTTTTAAATAGGCTAAAATCACTTAGCATATAATCTCTTTTGAGTAAAAACACAGAATCATTAACTACCTCGAATTCCTGCTCAATATAGATTTCTTTGACCCAATTTATATTGGCGCTTTTTGTAACTTCCAGGTTAATTTTCTTTATGGCGAAAGTTGAATCATTCACCCAAAAATCACCTTTAAATGTGAGTTCATTTTTACGCCTGGGATAATATATAATATGATAGCACCATTTGTTTTCTATAAAAGCACTATCTGAAAGGACGTAATTGTAAGCATCAATTCCGGCTTCAGAAACAGGGCTGGGAAAACTCTTGTCAAAAAACTTTAAATACTTATCATAAATATCATATTCCGAATAAAGGTCCTTTACAAATCCTATTATGGCTTGATTATTACTAAATCCCGAATTTTTATTTCCTAAAACATCCTCTTTAGTCTGAGCAAGAATATTATCTCCATATACCTTACTTGAGGTTTCATTTAAAAAAATTGGCAAATAGGTTTTACCTGTAATTCTTGAAGTATCCAGATCCTGAAATACAAATTCCATTCCTTTGAAAAGCTTACTCTTCATCATGGTGCTATCAATAGAATTAAGGTCAAATTCTACCTTTTCATATTTATCATATTGGTATTGCTTAAACATTCGAAGACCATTGATCTTCTTTTTTGCCCATATTTTCTTTAGGATGTCTATAGCCGGATTATTCTTCTTAGATTGTTTTCCTACATATACTACCACCTCATCTAACTGTTCACCTTGAAACAATACAACTTTGAGCTTGTAGTTTACCCGTTGTGGTAATTCTAATTCCTCGGTTTTATAACCAATAAACGATATGATAAGGGAGCTGTATTTTTCTGAAGATTCCAAATAAAATAAGCCATCTTCGTTAGTTATAGCGCCCTCAGTAGAGCCTTTAAATACAACATTAGCAAATGCGACAGGCACCCCTGCCTCATCTACTACAATACCGCCTGCTTTTGTCTGAGACCAGATAAATAAAGGCATTAAAAAAAGAAAGAATAGCAGGAATCTTTTCATTAATATGACATAATGCAATTTACGATCCAAAGTAACCGAAAATGCAAAATTAGCAACTATAGTTTAGGGTAAATTGACTTCGAATAGAATTCCTTTAATAAAAAAGCTTCGTCCAACCTTGGTCGACGAAGCTAAGATACCTTTACAAAATCACTTAATTTATTTATATAACACTTTCTTAACAGCCTTTACCACATCTTTATAGTTGGGAATCCATTCTTCCAACAATACAGGGGAGTATGGCGCAGGAGTATCAGCGGTATTTATTTTTATGACAGGTGCATCCAGATAATCAAAAGCTTCCGATTGTACCAAATAAGTTATCTCCGTTGCAACGTTTCCAAATGGCCACGCCTCTTCCAGAACAATTAATCTGTTTGTTTTCTTTACAGATTTTAATATCGCTTCTCGATCCATTGGCTTAACAGTACGCAGGTCTATTATCTCACAACTAATACCTTCTTTCTCCAATTCGTCTGCCGCTTTATAAGCTTCTTTAATTATTTTTCCGAAAGAAACAATGGTAACATCCTTACCTTCTCTTTTTATTTCAGCTACGCCCAGAGGTATCGTATATTCTCCCTCAGGAACTTCACCTTTATCTCCATACATTTGTTCAGACTCCATAAAAATAACCGGGTCATCATCGCGAATTGCCATTTTCAAAAGTCCTTTTGCATCATTTGGATTAGATGGCACAACAACTTTTAATCCCGGGCAATTGGCAAACCAGCTTTCAAATGCCTGTGAGTGTGTAGCAGCCAATTGACCAGCAGATCCTGTAGGTCCGCGAAAAACAATTGGACAATTAAACTGACCCCCGGACATCTGTCTAATTTTTGCAGCATTATTTATTATCTGATCTATACCCACCAGAGCAAAATTAAAGGTCATAAATTCAATGATCGGCCTGTTGCCGTTCATTGCAGATCCAACACCTATTCCTGCGAAACCTAATTCAGAAATTGGTGTGTCTAAAACACGATCAGGACCAAATTCGTCTAACATTCCTTTTGATGCCTTATAGGCACCATTATATTCTGCGACCTCTTCACCCATTAAATAAATGGATTCATCTCTTCGCATTTCTTCTGTCATTGCTTCCGCAATTGCCTGCCTAAATTGTATGGTCTTCATCTTAGTGTGATCCCCCTTTTTTAAAAATTCATTTTCAAATGCCAACAAAAATAGGAAAATATCTACCAATTAACCTTGCCAGTGAATTAAAAAAAGATGTAAAATTTACTATGCATGCATAGTAAATTTGAAAATTAATAGTTATCTTCGTACCCACTTTTTGAATGCATAAAACGCAAAATAAGTATGAAGATATTAGTTTGTATCAGTAACGTACCGGATACTACTTCCAAAATTAATTTTACTGAAGGAGATACTAAATTTGATACCAATGGTGTACAATTTGTAATTAATCCAAATGATGAATTTGGTTTAACCCGTGCCATGTGGTTTAAAGAAAAGCAGGGTGCAACTATTCATGTAGCGACTGTGGGGGGGCCTTCTGTTGAACCAACAATTAGAAAAGCTCTTGCTATTGGTGCTGATGAAGCTGTTCGTATAAATGCAGAACCAACAGATGGTCTGTTTGTTGCCCAGCAGCTCTCCGAAGTTGTTAAAACTGGTGATTATGATCTTATCATAGCGGGCAGAGAATCTATAGACTACAATGGGGGTATGGTTCCTGGTATGATGTCAGCCATTTTAAATTTTAATTTTATAAATACCTGTATAGGACTTGAAATTGAAGGAAATACTGCTACGGCCGTTCGGGAAATTGATGGTGGTAAAGAAAAAATATCTACTACCCTTCCTTTAATTATTGGTGGACAAAAAGGTCTGGTAGAGGAAAGTGATCTTCGTATTCCAAATATGAGGGGTATTATGATGGCTCGTCAAAAAAAGCTAAATGTTCTGGAACCAGTTGAAGTTCAACATGGAACAGAAGATATTAAATTTGAAAAACCAGCAGCCAAAGGTGCAGTGAAACTTGTGGAAGCGGATAATATTTCCCAATTAATTGATCTTTTGCACAATGAAGCCAAAGTCATATAAATATTAAATCAGGTTTCAAAGTTTGCTAAAATTTTGAAATTAATCTTTAAAAGAAAATTATGTCAGTACTTGTTTATATGGAATCCGATAACGGTAAATTCAAAAAAAATGCTTTCGAGGCTGCCTCTTATGCTTATAAGTTAGCGGAACAATTAAGCACTTCAGTTACCGCAATAACTCTTAATGCCCCGGATTCTGAAGTAATTGGAAATTATGGGGTTTCAAAAATATTGAAAGTTGCCAGTGATAAACTTTCTGTTTTTAACGCAAAGGCTGTCGCAACTGTTATTGCTCAGGCGGTGGAAAATGAAGGAGCTAAAATTATTGTTGTTAGCTCCAGCACAGATACTAAATATATGGCTTCTATCCTTGCCGGTATACTAAAATCCGGATACTGCACCAATGTGGTTGCTCCACCACTTAGTACAAATCCACTGGTAGTAAAAAGGATGGCATTTAGCAACAAAGGTTTTGTACATACGCAGTTTAAAACTGATATAAATATTATTGGAGTATCTAGTAATGCCTATGGAATATTTGAAAATAAAGTAAGTCCTAAGGTCGAAAACTTTGAACCCAACTTAGATGATTCCTATTTCTCTGTTCAATCAGTGAATATTGACAAAGTAGTTGGTAAGGCGACTATTGCCGATGCCGATATTGTTGTGTCTGGAGGAAGAGGATTAAAAGGTCCTGAAAATTGGGGCATGATCGAAGAATTAGCCGATGTTCTTGGTGCTGCAACTGCATGCTCTAAACCCGTTTCTGATATGGGGTGGCGGTCACATAGTGAACATGTTGGACAAACCGGGAAACCTGTGGCCAGTAATCTTTATATTGCTATAGGTATCTCAGGAGCAATCCAACACCTGGCAGGAGTTAATGCTTCTAAGGTAAAAGTTGTAATAAATACTGATCCGGAAGCACCATTTTTTAAGGCCGCAGATTATGGCATTGTGGGTGATGCCTTCGAAGTGGTACCCAAACTCATTGAAAAATTAAAAGAATTTAAGGCCCAAAACGCTTAATTTTTGTTAATTTGTGCCCCCAAAAGGCTGTTAAAATATATGGACACCCTTTATCTAAACAACCATTTGAGGTTTACATACAAATATGAGCTTAGTAAGGTTAAAAATAAAAGGAATTTCCTATAGCCAAACACAAAACGGGGCATATGCCCTTATTCTAAATGAAGTGGATGGCGACAGAAAACTACCAATTGTTATTGGAGCTTTCGAGGCGCAGTCAATTGCTATTGCACTGGAAAAGGAAATTAAACCTCCAAGACCTCTTACTCATGACCTTTTCAAAAATTTTTCTGACCGGTTTGATATTGTCGTAAAGCAGGTAATCATTCATAAACTGGTGGATGGTGTATTTTATTCCAGCATTATCTGTGAACGTGATAAAATTGAAGAAATAATAGATGCAAGGACAAGTGATGCTATTGCTCTTGCTCTTCGCTTTAACGCACCAATTTTTACTTATAAAACCATTTTGGACAAAGCGGGTATTTTCCTTAAGTTTTCATCCAAGGATAAAGACAAGGAAGAAGGTGACGACAGTATTGTTGTTGATGAAATTTTGCAGGAAGGTGAAACTGTAGAAATAGATCCGGGCACAACTACTCCCTATAAGGAATTAACGCTCGAAGAACTCAACAAGGAATTAGATAAGGCTGTTGCCAGTGAAGATTATGAAAAAGCCGCGAAACTGAGAGACGAAATATCCAAACGCAATTGATAATTTAGCATCTCTTATATGAACCTCAGGTTTTGGATTCTTTTATTATTATTGGTTTTTTCATTTCCAGTAATAGCTCAGGAAGTTGCCATTCCGGATTCTCTGTCAATTACGTTGGATACCACTACATTAAATGACATTTCCAACCAGACTTTGGACATAATAATCCCTAATCAGGGATTCTCATTTAACTCACTTTGGAGAGGCGTTTTAGGAATGTTCATGCTCGTTTTAATATCCTATATCTTCAGTGCAAACCGAAAAGCAATTAATTGGAAAACTGCCTCTATAGGCATTGGGGTTCAACTATTGCTCGCAATAGGTATTTTGAAGGTACCCTTAATACAGGATATTTTTAGGTTCGCCGGACAATTTTTTGTAAATATTCTTGATTATACGCTTGCTGGTAGCGAATTTCTTTTGGGCAACTTGTTGAATGTAGATAATCCAAACATTGGATATGTGTTTGCATTCCAGATTTTACCCACAGTCATTTTCTTTTCTGCCCTTACTTCAGTGTTATTTTATTTAGGAATAATACAAAAGATTGTCAAAGCTTTAGCCTGGTTACTTACAAAAACACTTGGTATTTCCGGTGCTGAAAGCCTTTCAGTTGCTGGCAATATATTTTTAGGACAAACGGAAGCACCTTTACTAATTAAAGCATATTTAGAGAAAATGAACCGGTCTGAAATTCTTCTCGTTATGATCGGCGGAATGGCTACTGTTGCTGGAGGTGTATTGGCTGCCTATATTGGCTTTCTGGGAGGGACAGATGAAATACTTCGATTAGAATTCGCGCGGCATTTATTAGCAGCTTCTGTTATGGCAGCTCCGGGTGCAATTGTTATATCTAAAATACTTTATCCGCAAACAGAAGCGGTAAACAAAGAGATTAAAATATCCAATGAAAAAATAGGTTCCAATCTGCTTGATGCAATTGCTAATGGAACAACCGAAGGACTAAAGCTGGCTGTAAATGTTGGTGCAATGTTATTGGTTTTTATTGCCTTTATCGCGATGATTAATGGTATTTTGGGTTGGATCGGGGATTTTACAATGATCAATGAATGGATTTCTTCAAACACTGTATACGATTCCCTTTCACTTGAAGCTATTTTGGGAGCAGTCTTCGCGCCATTGATGTGGCTTATTGGGGTAAATACTCAGGATATTATGCTAATGGGCCAATTATTGGGAATAAAACTGGCAGCCAGTGAGTTTGTAGGATATATACAATTGGCAGAATTAAAAAATGTCCTTAACCCTACACATTTTGCCTATAATAAATCTATAATTATGGGCACCTATATGTTATGCGGTTTTGCCAATTTTGCTTCAATTGGAATTCAAATAGGTGGAATAGGCTCTTTGGCGCCCGGCCAGAGAAAAACACTCTCTGAATTTGGAATGCGAGCGGTCTTAGGAGGAACGCTTGCTTCCTTGCTATCAGCCACTATTGCCGGCATGATTCTGGGATAGATCCATTTATTTTAAAAATGGTAGATCTGTATTCGTTAATAAGTTTTTAAAACTCAAAATCCAATCCAATTTATCTTTCATTAAATTCGTCTTCGAAAGATTATTTTTTATGAAGCAATACCACGATTTACTTAAGCATGTTCTTAAAACGGGTGCACAAAAGTCTGATAGGACAGGAACGGGCACATATAGTGTCTTCGGCTACCAAATGCGTTTTGACCTCAGTGAAGGATTTCCTATGGTTACTACCAAAAAATTGCATTTAAAATCCATCATTTATGAATTACTATGGTTCTTAAAAGGGGATACCAATATTAATTACCTACAGGAAAATGGTGTGCGCATCTGGAACGAATGGGCAGATGAAACCGGGGAATTAGGCCCTGTATACGGTCATCAGTGGCGTAACTGGAATGGGGAGAATATAGACCAGATAACAGAGGTCATTAAAACCTTAAAAGAAAATCCGGATAGCCGCAGGATGATGGTAACCGCATGGAACCCAAGTGTATTACCAGATACTTCAAAATCTTTTTCAGAAAATGTTGCAAACGGAAAAGCGGCACTTCCCCCCTGTCACGCTTTTTTTCAGTTTTATGTTTCGGACGGAAAATTATCCTGCCAGTTATATCAAAGGAGTGCCGATATTTTTTTAGGAGTTCCTTTTAATATTGCTTCCTATGCCCTATTTACACTCATGATAGCTCAGGTTTGTGGTTATGCCCCTGGTGAATTTATTCATACTTTTGGCGATGCACATATATACAACAATCATATAGAGCAAATAGAGCTGCAGCTCAGCAGAGAACCCAGACCATTACCAAAAATGGTACTCAATCCTGAGGTCAAAAATATCTTTGACTTTAAATTTGAAGATTTTAAGCTGTTATATTACGATCCGTATCCGCATATCAAAGGGGCGGTCGCTGTGTAGTTATTAAATAATTTTATCAACGAGCATAAATTCCTATATTTAAAAGAAAAATTGCGTTATGCCTGTTACGGAGACACTCCTGGACACATTCCTAGTCACCAGAAAAGAAAGTGAAACTATATGTACCCCTCTGGAAATTGAAGATTATGTGGTACAGCCCATAGAAGATGTTTCCCCTCCTAAATGGCATCTTGGACATACGACATGGTTCTTTGAAGAGTTTCTGCTTAAACCATATTTAAATGGTTATAAGGTTTATGATGAAGACTTTTCATTTGTATTTAACAGCTATTATGAAACTTTGGGTAAAAGAGTCATCCGTGCAGACCGTGGTAATCTTTCAAGGCCTTCAGTCCAAAAGGTATATGCTTACAGATATTATGTAACAAATGCTATTAAAACACTTTTTGATAAAGAACCAGAAGAAAAACTTCTTCAACTTTTAGAGATTGGTGTGCACCATGAAAAGCAGCATCAGGAACTACTATTGACGGATATCAAATACATTCTCGGTAATAATCCCCTATTCCCAGCCTATACAGATTCAATTAATGAACATATTGAAGAAAGTCATCAGCAGGATTGGGTTTCAATTGATGCCGGCATATATGAAATTGGCCACGGCCTGGATACTTTCTGCTTTGACAATGAATTAGACAGACATAAGGTGTTTTTGCATGACTACGAAATATCAAATAAACTTATTACCAATAAAGAATATTTGGAATTTATTAATGATGGGGGGTATAATTCATTTGAATTTTGGCATGCCGAGGGATGGGATTGGGTTTCCAAAAATCAGATTTCTTCCCCCTTCTACTGGCATAACATAGACACAGAATGGCATCATTATACCCTTGAAGGGCTGCAAAAAATTAGCCCAAATACTCCAGTTTCTCATCTTTCCTATTTTGAGGCCTTTGCTTTTGCACAATGGAAAGGCTGCCGCTTGCCAACTGAATTTGAATGGGAAGCAGCACAGAAATATTTCTCATGGGGCGACCGATGGGAATGGACGGAAAGCGCATACCTGCCTTACCCTGGCTATAAAAAAGAGGAGGGCGCCTTGGGTGAGTATAATGGTAAATTTATGGTAAGTCAGAAAGTCCTTCGGGGAGGATCTTTTGCAACGCCATCCGATCATACACGCCCTACTTATCGTAATTTTTTTCATCCCCATCTAAGATGGCAATATACTGGGTTAAGGTTGGCCAAATAATTCCGACAAAAGCAACATGCAACAAAAAACAACATTGATTTCAACGTCTCAATTCCACAAAGACGTTTATAAAGGGCTTACTGATTTTCCAAAACATTTATCTTCAAAATATTTTTATGATGAGAAAGGAGATAAGTTGTTTCAGGAAATTATGGACATGCCAGAATACTATCTGACAAATAGCGAATATAAAATTCTTGATAAATTTAAAGATGAAATATGCCGGGCATTTTTTAAAGATTCAAAGGGTTTCGACCTTATTGAACTAGGTGCAGGAGATGGAAAGAAAACTAAAATTCTTTTAAGACAACTTGCGGCAGAGGAAATTCCCTTTCAATATGTCCCGATAGATATAAGCCAGAATGCGCTGAATGAACTTGAGGAGTCTATAAGCAATGAGCTCCCTTCGGTAAATGTAATGCCTTTACAGGGGACTTATTTTGAAACGCTTGAACAACTCTGCACAATGCAACATAAGAGAAAGGTTATTATGTTTCTGGGCTCAAATATTGGTAATTTACTTCATCCACAGGCCGTGGAATTTTTGATGAGCATACAAGAATTAATGAATGAAGATGATCTTTTCTTTATTGGCTTTGATCAAAAAAAAGATCCGCAGACCATCCTAAATGCCTATAACGATGCAGCAGGGATTACCGAAAGGTTTAACAAAAATTTGTTGGCCAGAATAAACAGTGAGTTGGGTGCCAATTTTGATCTCGATAAGTTCATACATTGGGAAGTATACGATCCGGAAACAGGTACTGCTAAAAGTTATTTGGTTTCCAAGGAAAATCAGACAATTCATATTAACGGGCTTGATCTTACTGTAACTTTTAATGCATGGGAAACTATACATACGGAAATTTCGCAAAAATATGACGATAATATAGTCTCATGGTTAGCTGATAAAGCCGGAATGCAGATAAGCAGAATTTTTACTGATGAGAACAAATTTTATAAAAACTATATTTTAAAAAAATAGGTATGAAAGCCATTTGGAAAGATACAATTATTGCTGAAAGTAACGATACAACTGTAGTTGAGAACAATCATTATTTTCCAATTGAAAGCATTAAAAAAGAATATTTTAAACCCAGTACAACACATAGTACTTGCCCGTGGAAAGGGGTAGCCTCCTATTATACCCTAGAAGTTAACGGAGCGGAAAACAAAGATGCAGCCTGGTATTACCCTGAGATCAGTGAACTGGCAAAACAAATAAAGGGCTCTGTGGCCTTTTGGAAGGGCGTAGAAATTGTTGAATAAAAAAACCGGGATGTTCTATGATCATCCCGGTCTCTTTGATACTTTTTGTTAATTACAGCTCTAATACAGCATTTTCAGAACCAGCAAATTCATTCCACTGGTAACGGTCTGCTTCTGTTTCATTAACATAATTGCCATCTACGAGGTATCTAAACTCGTAAGTGTTCTCTTTCGGCAAATCAAACGTTCCTTTAAAAGTTCCGTTTTTAAGCTTTTTCAACATGCTTCCTTTAGGGTTCCAATTATTGAAATCTCCAACTACAGCAACTTTTTTTGCATCTTCAGCAGGTACTGTAAAAGTAACCTTGCAAATTGGCTTTGTTTTTAAATATTGTTTTGCGATTGACATAATTTTTAAATTTTGTGATTACGCTGCAAAAATAATACATTAAATCTCTCATTTCCAATGATTAAAATCATAATTATTGTTTTCTTAAAATATCAATGCCTTTTAGCTCAATTTAGTAAAAAGGTTTGCGTTCTTTTTTCAAGTAGGTAATTCCTACCTCATCTTTCTAATGATCTCTAAAATGGCATCTATGTCTTCCACCGTGTTATAGTAGTGAAAACTAAGTCGGATACCTTCTCCACGCCTCGAACAGACCACATTTTCCTCCTTTAAATGGTTATATAATCCATTATTGTCTTTAATGTTAAAAATGGTACTATGCCGATTTCTTTGGATAACATAATTATTTAACAATCCTAATTCGTCAAAACCCTTACCAGCCTTTTTACTTAAATTCTCGTTATGCGCTGCAATTTCCTTCATACCAATGTTATTTAGTATTTCCAGTGCACATTTCAGACTTCCAAAGTTTAGACTATCCAGATGCCCCGGCTCAAAGTGTTTATTAAATGGTATAGTGTTTTTTGCAGTAAGGACAGCATTGGCGGAATTGAATCCAGTGGTTTTAATTGTAAATCTTCTTTGGGCTAAATCTTTGAATAGAAAAAAACCATTGCCCGTTCCTGCCAATAGCCATTTATATCCACTCGCCCCCAGCACATCGATACCCGAGTTTTCAAAATCAATTTCAAAAGCTCCACAAAATTGAGTGCCATCTGCTATGATAAGAAGTTGGGGAAATTCTTTTTTCAATGATTTTAGAAAATCCAGGTCCACACGGATTCCGTTTATCCATTGAACTAAACTAAGTGCTAAAACTGTAACAGAATTATTCCTGACTTTTTCTAAAATATTCTGTTCTAACTGTTCATCAATTTTAGCATAAGAAATTTGAAAACCTCTGCTTTCAACTGGCCAATTAACAGAAGGGTAGTCATTTTCAAGTAGTAATATATGCTCCTCGCTATCCAATCCTTCGAGCAGCATATTCAGCCCTAAAGAGAAATTTGGAACCAAGGCAATGAGATCCTTCTTACACTTAAAAAATTCTCCAACAATTTGTCTTGTTTCGCCTATTAGGCCTAAACTTTCAATTTTCATAGAACTGCCACCAACTAGATAATCCAAATCGTGATTTTGACGCCACTCCAAAAGTTCATCATTCAAAAGACCGTATGCAGCAGTATTTGCATAAATACAATGGTTAAGGACAGGATATGATTTTCTATTATTTAGCATCCTTGATAGTTTTTGTAATTTTTGATTTGCTGTATCTTTGTATCTAAAGATAACTATTAGAATGTTTTCCAAAAATAAAAGTGAATCCATTATAGATAGAGAACAGCATGAACAGCTGGAGTATGCGCATAAACGAATTAAGCAAAAAAAAAACCTATACGTTCATTTTGTGCTATTTATTATCGGTAGTGTATTTCTTATTTTGATAAACAAAATTCTAAAATACGGTGAAGAATATAACTGGTTTATATGGGGTATTACTTTCTGGGCGTTCTTGTTTGTTGTGCATGTAGTAAATGTCTATGTTACTCAAAAGTTTATGGGAATTGACTGGGAACGTGCACAACGCGAAAAATTAATTGCAAAACAAAGGCAGAGGATAAAGGAACTTCAAAACGAAATTGAAACCGATTTCCCAATTGCTAATTATAAAAAAAAAGATTAGTGGGTAAAATTGTTATGATAGCTGCCATTGGAAAGAATAATGGCTTAGGAAAGGATAATGATCTTCTCTGGCATCTTCCAGATGATTTTAAACGTTTTAAGCAATTAACAACGGGACATAAAATTATTATGGGCAGGAAAACATTTGAAAGTTTTCCTAAACCGCTCCCAAATCGCACGCATATAATAATTACACGAGATCTCAAATATAATGTTGAATTACCTTCATGTATTGTTGTACATTCAATGGAAGAAGCCTTGAATCTAGCATCTAATGATCCCATTTCCTATATTATCGGTGGTGGTGAAATTTATAATTTGGGGATGCCGCATGCCGATTTGCTGGAAATCACCAGAGTCCATGAATCATTTAACGCTGATACTTATTTCCCGGAAATAGATAAAAATACATGGAAACTGATTAAGGAGGAATTTCACTCAAGTGATGAAAGACATAAATACAACTTCACCTATCTAACGTACAAAAGAGAGAATATCTAGAAAAAATTTAAATTTCCCATTTTAACCTTCGTATAAACAACTATTATAGGTGAAAATAAAATATTTTTTGGTGGCAGCAGCTTCAAAAATCCAGATATGCGATTTGTTTTATTTCATCAACATCTTTCAGAAAAGAAATTAAAATCTCTGTATCCTTATTGGTATAAAACTGAATTTTGCCAGGAATCTTTTTGGGATTTTTGAGACTTTCTTTATCAAGAACCGCCAGGGTTTGCTTTGCCACAGCAGCACCGCAATCTATTATTTTCACATGAGTAGGCAATATTTCCTTTAAGACCGGAATTAAATAGGGATAGTGTGTACATCCCAAAACAATATGATCCATATTTGCCTGGAGCATAGGCTTAATGTACTTGATCAATAATTGTTTAGTCTCAATAGAATTTATTTTTCCAGCTTCAATTAATGGTACAAGGCCAGCACCTTCCTGTTCAACAATCGATATTTCGCCAGCATGGTCTTTTGAAGTTTTTAAAAAGAGACTACTGCTCAAAGTTCCTTTTGTTGCTAATACTCCTACAGTTCCTGTTCCGGAATTTAGTGCTGCGGGTTTAATGGCTGGTTCAATCCCTATAAATGGAACATCGTACTTCTCTCTTAAATGTGATATAGCATTGGTAGTAGCCGTATTACAGGCAACAACTATAAGTTTACAGCCACGTGCTATTAAAAGCTCAGTGTTCTTTGCACTTAAAGCAATTATTTCTTCTTTGGTTTTTTGACCATAAGGTGCATATTTGCTATCTGCCAAATAAATAGTATTCTCATGAGGTAGGAGAGCATGTATTTCTTTCCATATGGAAGTACCTCCTACCCCTGAATCAAAAATACCTATGGGTTTTACATTCATGTAAAATGCGGTTTACTATAACTAATTTTCAATAACAAAGTTATGCTTTCCCAACACAAACGTTCAATACCATAAAAGATATTATAAAACAAAATTCTCCCTGTTACACTATTAATACTGTATTTCTGCCAATGTAGATTGATCATAAAAGAATTAATGTCCACCTATTTATTAAATAAATAAACAAAAAAAAACTGTCCTTTTAAGGACAGTTTTACTATTAAGTTGAACAAAGTAAAAATTAAAAACCTAATTCCTGTTTTACTTCGGCTAAAAGATCTTTTCCTTTTGCAACGATTAGACCGCCACCTTGAGTAGCATCTATGACGTAATCATAACCTTGAGCTGCAGCTACTTTTTCTATGGCTGCTTTTGCCTTTATAGAAATGGGCTCGAATAATTCTGCTTGCTTTTTAGCCAATTCCTGTTGTGCTGCTTGTTGCGCGTCCCCAATATTTTTTTCAAAACCCTGAAGTTCCTGAGCTCTTTTTTGATTCTCTTCTTCAGATTTTGTAGTAGCTTCGTTAGAATACTGAGTATATTTATTCTTTAGCTCTGTCATAGAGCTTTCAATATCTGCCCTGTATGTTTCCTGTAGTTTTTTTAGCTCTGCCTGAGCGGCCTTCATTTCTGGCATCTCGCCCAATAATTCCGTTACATTAATATGCGCGACTTTGCTTTGTGCATTTACAAAACTAGTAGCGGCTACTAATAAAACTAAGGCTATTGCTACTTTTTTAAACTGTTTCATGATTTCTAAATTTACTATTTGAATGTTAATATAATTAATTTCGAGTTTTAGTTTTTAGTTTCTTCGTTCTTTTCAATTGCTTGCTTTCTTTCTTCTTCTTTTTCTTTCCTCTTTGCCTCCCGTTCTTCTAATAATTTCTTTCTTCTTTCTTCATAGGCCTTTTTACGTTCTTCTCTTATTCTTAGTTGTTCTTCTCTCCGTTCTTCAGCAGTTTTAACTCTTGTTTCTTCCGCTTGCTTTGCCATTGCCTGTCTCTCGAGAAGGGCATCACTTATTTCCTCTTCTTCCGAATCACCTTCAAAGTTTTCTAACTGGCTTTTGTTTTTCGCCTTCGCCTTTGGCGCACTAACTTTCCTGGTCCTCGCTATTCCCCTCAGCACCAATTCACTTATATCGTGTCTTTTTTGGGAGTACAACATTACAACATCCGCCGATTTATCAAAAATAAAATCGTACTTTTTATTTGATCCAATTTTTTGTACTTCATTAAAAACCTGATCCTGTATAGGCTGAATTAACCTTTTCTTTTGCAAAACCAAATCACCATTAGGTCCAAATCTATTTTGCTGGTATTCAATCATTTCCTTTTCCAGGATTTGAATTTCTTCCTCTCGTTCCAGGATAAGCTCATTTGTCAATAACACTTTTTCTGCCATCAAATCCTTCTTCATTTGATCCACTTCGCTTTGCTTCTGCTCAATTTCTACTTTCCATCTTTGGACTTTATTTTCTAACTGCTCGCTTGCATCACGGTATTCTTCAACATTTTCAAGGATATACTCCATATCTACATAACCAATTCTTACACCCCGTTGTGAAAATGTGTTAGACCAAAGCAATAAACCTACAACTACTAAAAGAACTTTTGTCTTCATCATTTAATTCGTTTTATTACATAGAAAATATCGTGCCAAAAATACTAATTATTTTAAAATGAGTGGATTACCCTAAATTTTATTGGAAAAAATACCGAGGTTAGAACTGTTGCCCTATAATAAAGTGCGTTTGCCATCCGCTTGGACCCGTACCTGCGGACTGAGGACGGCTGTCTTCATCAAAACCATAACCAAAGTCAATTCCCAATAGACCAAAGGCCGGCATAAATATCCGGACGCCCACTCCGGCCGATCGTTTTAAAAGAAACGGATTATACTCCTGAAAATTGTTGAAATTATTTCCTGCTTCTAAAAAAGTTAAGGCATATATAGATGCAGATGGCTTTAATGTTAATGGATATCGAAGTTCCAGAGAATACTTATTAAATACAATTCCTCCATCCTGTTGCCCTGTGACAGGATCAATTGGTGTTATTGAATTATTCTCGTATCCTCTTAATTGAATGGTCTCTCTGCCATCTAATGTAAAATTACCACCAAGACCGTCTCCACCCATAAAAAAGCGTTCAAAAGGTACTTCTCCCACATCACTGTTATAACTTGCCAGAAAACCAAACTCAATATTTGTACGCAGTACTAATTTCCCCACTATTCGCGTATACCAATCTCCTTTAAATTTAATTTTAAAATACTCCAACCATTTAAATCTCTCCTGCTCTATTGTCTGCTGTTCCGAAATTTCATCTGGGGTTAAAGGACGTATCTGGCCTATCACACTAAGTTCATCACTTCGATCTTGTAAACCCCTATAGTCTTTATCGCTAAAAAGAGAATACGGTGGTGTTAACTTGGCGGTCACTTCAAATATTGACCCTGATAAAGGAAATATTCTTCCAGGTCCTGCAGAACTCCTGGATAAGCCCAAGGTATAAGCAAGGGAATTAGATGTCCCATTACCAAACCGAAAGAGGCCTGAATTATAGTTTTGAAAATCGTATAATTGATACCCCAATGAATGAGATATTGTAAAAAAGTCATCGGGCCATTGCAATCTTTTCGCAAGTCCAAGGGAAACACCTGTTATGGAAAATTGCTGATCTTTATTTACCTGAACCCTTCCTGAACTGTCAAATGATGCCAAGAATTGCTGAGTCCTGGAAAACGACATATTAAACCTCACTGGTTTTTTACCTCCAAGCCAGGGTTCTGAAAAACTAAGACTATAAACCCTAAAAGTTCTACTCGCTTGTAAACGAAGTGCAAATGTTTGCCCATCTCCCATAGGAACGGGCTTATAAGCCTTCCCATTAAATATGTTTTTTATAGAAAAATTATTAAAAGACAGGCCTAGAGTGCCAATAAATCCACCTCCACCATAACCACCTTGTAATTCTATCTGACTAGCTCCGGATTCTACCAGGCTATATTTCAAATCAACGGTTCCAGAATTGGGATCCGGATTTAGAATATCCGGTTTTATTTGTTCTGCATCAAAAAATCCTAGTTGTCCCAATTCCCTGACACTACGTACAATGTTATCTTTACTATATTTCTGTCCGGGACGAGTTCTTAATTCTCTAAAGATAACATGATCATTGGTTTTGTCATTCCCTGCAACATAGACATGATTTAAAAAAGTCTCTTTCCCCTCAATAATCCTGATCTCAAAATTTATAGTATCGTTCTGAGCAGATACCTCTACCGGGTTTATTTGTGAGAACAAATAGCCATTATTCTGATAGAGGTTTGTGATATCTTCAGCATCAGGTTTAGATTCGTCCGCAATCCTTTCTCTCAGGAGTACACCATTATATGTATCTCCTTTTTTAATTCCCAAAACCTTATTAAGTTGAGCGTCAGTATAAACAGAATTCCCCACAAAATCTATTTTTCCAAAATAGTATTTGTTACCCTCCTCAACTTTAATATCTATATTTATTTTCTTAGTATTAATTATTGAAATTGAATCTTCAATCACTCGAGCATCCCGGTAACCTTTCTCCGCATATTTATCGACCAATGCTGCCAAATCCTCCTGATAATCAGCTTCAATATATTTCGATTTTTTCCAAACCCTGCCAAATTGAGCTTTTTTAGTATTCTTCAGAGCTTTTCGCAGCTGTTTATCTGAGAGCATTTTGTTACCGTCAATAGTAATATTCTTGATCTTAACTTTATCTCCCGTCTTAATATTAACCACCATGCTTTCAGCATTAGTATCTGATGTGTCTACAGCGGTAGCAATAGTGACCTTGGCATTTAAATATCCCTCTTTTTTATATTTATTCTGAATATAATTTCTGGTATTAGAAATGAAGCTCTCTGTTACCTTTTTCCCTTTCTTAAGATCTGTTTCTTTAATTATTTCATCTATTTTTTTCTTCTTAATCCCATAAACCGTAACCTTGGATAAGGTTGGTCTTTCCTCTATATCAAGTTCCAGGAAGACCTTATCTCCGTCTATATTTGAAATATAGAATTTAATATCACTAAACAATTCAAGATCCCATAGCTTTTTAATTACGTCACTAATTTGATCACCCGGAACTGTAATCGGCTGGCCCTCTCTAAGTCCGGTAAAAGTTTTGACAGTCTGCTCGTTATAACTTTGCAAACCTTTAACTTCAATTCCCCCAAGTATATACTTTTTGCCATTTCCATAGGAAGCTTCCTGAGCAGAACTGAAAGTAGTAAAAAGGAGTAGTAAAAATAAAATAAGAAGTTCAAGTGATATGAACTTCTTCATATCGCTAGTTGAGTTGTTCGCTAGTTTTTCCAAATCTTCGTTCTCTGTGCTGATAATTTTTTATAGCCTCTAACAAATGATGCTCTTTAAAATCGGGCCAAAATACATCAATAAAATATAATTCGGCATACGCTATTTGCCAAAGTAAAAAATTGCTAATCCTGTGTTCACCACTGGTTCGGATTAGCAAGTCTACGTCTGGTAAATTTCGCGTGTAAAGATGGTTATTAATAATGGTTTCATCAATATTTTCAGGAGAAATTATATTATTTTTAACTTTGACACTAATACTTTTAATCGCATTTTTTATCTCTTCTCTTGAACCATAACTAAGAGCAAGAGTCAGGGTCATTGTTGAATTCTGACTAGTTTTGGCCATGACTTCTTTAAGTTCTGCGAGAGCCCTGGAGGGAAGAGATTCAATATTGCCAATGGCATTTAGTTTTATATCATTCTCGTTTAGAGTAGGAAGTTCCTTTTTTAAGGAGGATACCAATAACTTCATTAAGGTATCAACTTCTATTTTCGGTCGTTTCCAGTTTTCTGTAGAAAAGGCATATAAGGTAAGGTACTTAATTCCCAGCTTAGAACAGTTTACTGCTACATCGCGTACAGCTTTAACACCATGCTCATGACCAAAAACACGCAGTCGTCCTTTTTGTTTGGCCCATCTGCCATTACCATCCATTATAATAGCCAGATGTTTCGGAAGTTTTCCGTTTTTTAAATCATCATTAGTATTCATCATAAGTGTTACTCAAAACAATCGGAACATGGTTTTCTACCAAAGGTATAAGTTAATGTAATTCCTGAGAAAACATACCAATCATCACTAAAAATATTTCCAAATCTAAATTGTTCAAAGTTAGATCCTTCTGGATTACTACCATCCAAATTGTCAGTAAAAGTCAATCGAGCTCCTATTTCTGCACCTATGATCAAAAACTGCGACAACCTCGCTTTCAAACCAACAGTCATTGGAATGGCAAAAGAACCATCCTTTTGATCTATATCCTGCACCTGCCCCGCATCAAAGTATTTATACCCATATCGGAAATAGGTAATACCAGTATACAAATATGGTGTAAACGCTGGTCCTAATTTATGTAAATTATATTCAACAAAATTAAATTCTAGGCCTGCAGAAGCTTCTAACACAGAATTATCCATCTTATAGCCCCTTTGGCGTCTGGAAGAAATACCTGATTTTGAATCATCTGCTGTAAACTTTCCATAAATTACGCTAGCTCTCCAGGCATAACGCTTACTTTTATTCCATTTAAAAAGACCTCCAATCGCCGGACCAGAAGGTGCTATATAGTTTGTTCTGCCAACATCTCCAATATTATTGGTACCCCCTGCATATAATCCAATTTCATAAGTTTGGGCATTTATCAAGCCAAATCCAAGTAAAAGAATAACAACAATAAACGCTCTCATTAAATTCAAAAGTTTGCAAATATAATTAATATAGCATTTTACAACTAATATAATATATACCCCTATTTACCTTTGATAAACAGTATTTGCAGTTTTTTATTGTTTTAAGGAAGTATCTAATTCCGCTTATCCTGACCCCATAGCAATTTGTTTCTAATTGTTTCCAAAAAGCTCTCAGAAGTGTAGGCAATCATTTTTATGGTAAATGGGGCCCTTTTAACAGTAATTTCTTTACCATTTTCTATAGTGGCGATTCGGGAATCTAATGAAACAAGATGATTTACCTCTCGTCCTGAAACTTTTAATCGGATGATTGTGTCGTCCGAGATAACCAGGGGTCTTGCGTTTAAATTATGGGGGGCAATAGGTGTAATTACCAGTGATTGTACTCCCGGCATTATAACGGGGCCTCCACAACTCAAAGAATAGCCTGTAGATCCTGTTGGCGTTGCTACTATGAGTCCATCTGCCCAATAAGAGGTCAAATATTCATTATTAAGATGTGTTTCCACAGTTATCATTGAAGTGGTATCCTTCCTGCTTACAGATACTTCATTCAATGCATAATTCATATCCCTGAATTCAGGGATATCAAAATCGGCATTCACTTCTACCAGACTACGTTCAACTATGGAATAGGCTCCGGAAACAAATTCTGTAACAACTCTTCTGACTTCTTCCTTTTTTAAAGTGGAAAGAAAACCAAGTCTACCCGTATTTACTCCAACTATGGGTATTCCCAGATCACGTATATATGTAATAGCTCTTAAAATTGTTCCATCCCCTCCAAAACTCACAAACATTTCGAAAGACCGATCCAAACCAACTTCGCGATCGAAGGTGCCGTAGTTTGCAATTTGTCTTGAAGCGGACAATTGAGTGTAAAAATGTGCTTCAATATATACTTCTGCGCCAACATTTTTACATTCATCCAGTAACTCCACAACATAATCTAAGGTTTCATTCTCGTAGATCTGAGCATATATTGCAATTTTCATATTAGAATGGTTTATGTAATTAGCCTTTAATTGGGGAGGACAATGGGGGCAAAATCACCTTTTTCAGAAAACTTCCCCACATAGAATTTAAACATTAAGATATTTATCAAGATAATCCGATCTTTCTTTTAAATTCTCAATAAACTGATCGTCCTTATTACCAAAGAGTATATTATAATTGTATCGTCGGAAGGTTTGTACTACTTCACTAAAATTACCAGTGCTGATTTTCATTGTAATCTGAATGACATCATTTCGAATATCAGTAATAAATGCTCCGAGTAATTTGGTGTTATTACTTTCAATTATCTGCGATATTTCACTAAAAGAATAGTCTTTAATGCCTTTTGCCAACACTAGAATTCCTCCCGGTTCTGTAAAGAAAGGCGTATCTATAAAAACACCAACAATATCATTAAGGTCATAATAACCTATTACCTGTTTTTCGTCGTCCAACACTGGCAACAAGTTACATTCGCTCCTGGCGAATTTTTCAAGAACATCGAGCCATGAAGTACTTTTTAATGCAAAAAAGGATTCAAGATTATATTTGTAGTCTTCAATTTTTTTGTCACTCTCAAAGGTTTCAAGATCATTTTCTGATAAGACTCCCAAAAAAAAGCCATTCTCAACTATCGCCACATGTGAATAGGTGGAATGCTTAAAAAAGTTAATAACCTCATTAAGTGCGTCCTCCAAATTAAAAATTGGAATTGTCGTAATTATATGGGATTGAATCTGCATGTCATTAAAATCTTACGCAAAATACTAATTTTAAACATCAAAAGGTATGCCTTATTTGTATTTTTGAGCCCTGGAAAATATAAATATCGTAAAATGACAAAACTTAGTGTTAATGTTAACAAAATAGCTACTCTGAGAAATTCAAGAGGTGGGAATGTCCCAAATCTAATAAAAGTAGTTGCCGATATAGAAGATTTTGGTGCGCAAGGAATAACTATTCATCCCCGACCAGATGAAAGACACATTAAATATGAGGATGCTCGTAAGCTCGGGGAAGTAGTAACTACTGAATTGAATATTGAGGGGAATCCAATTGATAAATTTATTGATTTAGTACTGGAAGTTCAACCGGCTCAGGTCACCCTGGTTCCCGACTCAATTAATGCTATTACCTCAAATGCCGGCTGGGATACGGTAACTCATAAAGACTTTTTAAAAGAAGTCATTGGGGTTTTTAAAGAACAAAATATTCGAACCTCAATATTTGTAGATCCCGAAATAAGGATGGTTAACGGTGCTGCCAAAACTGGTGCCGACAGAATTGAGCTCTATACGGAACAGTATGCGAAGGGCTATGAATCTGGTAGCAAGCTTGGAATTCAACCTTTCATTGATGCGGCTAATGTTGCACATGAACTAGGTCTGGGTTTAAATGCCGGACACGATTTAAGTCTCAAAAATATAAAGTATTTTAAAGAAAATATCTCTAATCTGCTTGAAGTATCCATTGGGCATGCGCTAATTTGTGAATCGCTTTATCTGGGCCTGGAAAATGTAATTAACATGTATTTACACCGATTGAAATAATGACTTTACTTCATTCAAATATTATAGGCAAAGGCAAACCCCTGCTGATATTACACGGCTTTTTAGGAATGTCCGATAATTGGAAAACGCTGGGTACCCAATATGCACAAAATGGTTATGAAGTTCATCTTATAGATCAACGAAATCATGGTAAGAGCTTCTGGTCAGAGGAGTTTAATTATACCATACTTGCTGAAGATTTAAATCACTATTTTAACCATTTTAAGTTTTCAAGTGCTTGTATCCTTGGTCATTCTATGGGCGGTAAAACGGCAATGACCTTTGCTTGTACGTATCAGGATTTAGTTGATAAATTAATAATTGCCGACATTGCTCCAAAATTCTATCCCCCTCATCATCAATATATTATTGATGCCTTAAAAACACTGCGTATGGAAGAAATTTCCTCTCGAAGTCAGGCCGATTTTCTGCTTGCGGAGCACCTGCATGATTGGGGAATAAGGCAGTTTTTATTAAAAAACCTTCATTGGATAGAAAAAGGAAAATTAGCCTTTCGTTTTAATCTCGATGTCCTGGCGCAAAAAATGGAAGAAATTGGGGAATCCCTTGGTCATACAGAATACTTTGCCGGCCCAACCTTATTTTTCAGGGGCAGCAAATCAGAGTACATTACTACTGAAGATCTTTCTGAAATTAAGCATCATTTTCCGAAAGCAGAGCTTGAAACCATTGATGATGCAGGGCATTGGTTACATGCCGAAAACCCACAACAGTTTATTGAAAAATCTATGATTTTTCTGAATTCATAAAAAAAGGGGCTAACCTACCTGGCATTGACCTTTTGAATTTTGAAAGTCTTAATATTATTTATAAAAAAATATAACTACTTTTATAAATGTCAATGAATTATGGCGCCATTTTAATAAATGCTTAAGACCTGACCAAATGAAACTTATTATTAGAATTTTATTGAGTGCTCTTGCGGTGATAATACTGGCAAATATATTGCCTGGTGTTGGAGTAGACTCCTATACGACAGCGATCATTGTGGCTATAGTCTTAGGCCTTCTAAATTTTATTGTTAAACCTATTTTGGTAATCCTTACCTTGCCCATAACCATATTAACATTAGGCCTATTCTTACTAATTATTAACGCACTGATTATATTGCTGGCAGACAGGTTTGTCTCCGGGTTTACTGTTGATTCTATTTGGTGGGCGTTATTGTTTAGTCTCCTATTAACCTTCCTTGAATCTATCTTTTTCTCATTTTTAAAGGAGGATAAAAATTCCTGATTCAGGATTTGATAATCAGCTATTTAAAAACTTGTTCCTGTTTATAAAATATCCTATTTTTGCAACCCATTTTAGAAAGCAAATTAGAGATATCGATGAATATTCAGAAAGAGCAGATAGACGAGTTAAATGCTATTGTAAAAGTCGCAATAACGAAAGATGACTATAGTGACAAGGTAGATAAAATTCTAAAGGATTATAAAAAACAGGCGAACATTCCAGGTTTTAGGAAAGGTCAGGTTCCTATGGGATTAATAAAGAAACAATATGGTAAAGCCGTATTGGTGGATGAAGTAAATAAACTTTTACAGGATAACCTTAATAAATATCTAACCGAAGAAAAACTAGATGTCCTTGGAAATCCACTTCCAAAACAACAGGATAATTTTAATTGGGAAGCAGAAGATTTTTCTTTTGAATTTGAATTAGGCCTCGCTCCCAATTTTGAAGTAGCACTAAAGACAAAAAAAGCGATTACTCATTATAAAATTGTAGCTGACAAGAAAATGATTGATGAGCAGATTGACCGTATAAGAAAACAATACGGAAAACTGATTAGTAAGTCTGAAGTTAGCAAGAACGATGAAATTACAGGCACTTTTAGAAATGAAGAAGAGGAAATAGATCATAAGTCTAACCTTGAAATGTCTAAAGTGAAAAGTAAAAAGGCTATAGACGGTCTTCGCGGGAAAAAAGTTGGTGACACTATAGTTTTGAAAACCAAAGGCCTTTTTAAAGAAGACTATTTGTTATCCGGAGCTTTGGGAATTCAAAAGGAAAAGGCAGAAAAACTGAATATTGAAGTAAGTTTTACTATAGAAGAAATCAATGAAAGGGAGTCTGCGAATTTAGATCAGGAATTGTTTGATAAACTTTTTGGTAAAGATGCCATTACTTCAGAGAAAGAACTCAGAGAAAGAATAAAAGAAGATTCGGAGAAACAATTTGAACAACAGGCAGATCAGAAACTATTGAATGATGTTACGGAACGGCTTATTGAAACCATAAAATTTGATCTTCCATCCGGATTCCTTAAAAAATGGATCCAGACCACAGGGGAAAAATCACTTTCCGAAGAGGAGGCCAATGATGAATATGAGAAGTCTGAAAAAGGACTGCGTTATCAATTAATTGAGGGGAAAATTATTAAGGATAACGGCATTGAAATACAATTTGACGAATTAAAAGAGTTTGCCAAAGGCTTTATTAAATCTCAAATGGCGCAATACGGACAGTTAAATCCGCAGGAAGATGAATTAGACAATATTGCTACCAGAGTTTTGAGTAATCAGGATGAAGTAAAAAGACTATCTGAGCAGCTAATGAGCCAAAAACTAATTTCACTTTATAAAGAGAAGGCCAATTTGAAGAAAAAAGAAGTTACCTATGATAATTTCGTGAAAGAGGTTTACGGTTAAAATTAAAAAATAAATTAAGTATCTTTACGGTGCCGAAAGCAGTAATTTCGGCACCTTTTTTTTATTTAAAAATATCATATTAAATATGGATTTCGGAAAAGAATTTCAAAATTACGCCATCAAGGACCAAGGCATCAATAGCATGTACTACGAGCGTATTATAAGCAGTATGTATCCGGTGAACATGACACCAAACATTATTGAGGAAAGGCAATTGAACGCAATTGCAATGGACGTTTTCTCAAGACTTATGATGGACCGTATCATTTTTTTAGGAACTGGAATTAATGACCAGGTAGCCAATATCGTACAGGCACAATTACTTTTTCTGGCCAGTGCAGATTCCTCTAAAGATATTCAGATTTACATTAACTCACCGGGAGGAAGTGTCTATGCCGGGCTTGGGATCTATGATACCATGCAATTTATTAAACCGGATGTAGCTACAATTTGCACGGGAATGGCAGCATCTATGGCTGCTGTTCTTCTATGCGCGGGAGAAAAAGGCAAACGCAGTGGTTTAACGCATTCACGGGTAATGATACATCAACCGATGTCCGGAGCCCAGGGACAAGCAAGTGATATAGAGATTGCTGCCATTGAAGTACTTAAAATTAAGGATGAATTATACCACATTATATCTAAACATTCTGGTCAAAAATTTGATAAAGTTTATGAAGATAGCGATCGGGATTATTGGATGAAAGCTCAAGAAGCCAAAGACTATGGTATGATTGACGAAATTTTAGAAAGGGATAAGGATTAATTTCGACGAAATACTCATATTTAAGCTGTTAAGGGCTTATTTTAATGAACCAAAATTACTTTTGTTTCGTTATTGATTAGAAATCTAGTTAAAGTTATGGCTAAGGAAAACCTGGAATGTTCTTTTTGTGGAAGAAAAAAACCTGAGACCAATCTATTGATTGCAGGTTTGGATGCACATATTTGCGATAGATGTATAGAACAGGCACACGGAATTGTTGCTGAAGAATCCAAGCAATCTAAAAATGACGACCTGTCTTCCGAACTTATCTTAAAAAAACCTATTGAGATAAAAGGTTTCTTAGACACCTACGTAATTGGTCAGGAACGTACAAAAAAAGTATTATCTGTAGCGGTTTATAATCACTATAAAAGGCTTTTACAGCCCCATTCCAAAGATGACGATATAGAGATTCAAAAGAGTAATATTGTGATGGTGGGTCAAACCGGGACAGGCAAAACATTAATGGCCAAAACGATTTCCAGAATGCTTAATGTACCATTGGCCATCGTGGACGCTACCGTATTAACAGAGGCGGGATATGTTGGTGAAGATGTAGAAAGTATCCTAACCAGGCTTTTACAGGCTGCGGATTACAATCTAGAAAAAGCGGAGAGAGGCATTGTTTTTATTGATGAGCTCGACAAAATAGCACGTAAAAGTGATAATCCTTCTATTACACGAGACGTTTCCGGGGAAGGTGTACAACAGGGATTGCTTAAATTACTGGAGGGAACAATGGTTAATGTGCCTCCCAAAGGCGGAAGAAAACATCCCGATCAAAAATTTATAGAAGTAAATACAGAAAATATCCTGTTTATCGCTGGGGGTGCTTTTGATGGAATAGAGCGGATAATAACTAAGCGGTTGAATATGCAGGCCATTGGTTACAGTGCTGCAAAAAAAGAAGAAAGTTTGGATAATGCCAACGTACTACAATATATAATACCAAGAGATCTGAAAGAATTTGGACTTATTCCTGAAATAATTGGAAGACTCCCTGTCCTTACACATATGAATCCTCTGGATGAAAAAACTTTAAGAGCTATATTAACTGAACCAAAAAATGCCATCATTAAACAGTATGAAAAATTATTTGCTATGGACGGCATTAGTTTTAAAATAACTGAACAGGCATTAGATTATATAGTGGAAAAAGCTATTGATTACAAGTTAGGAGCCAGAGGTTTAAGATCCTTGTGTGAAGCTGTTTTTACGGATGCAATGTTTGAGCTTCCCAGTAGTGATGAAACAGAATTTAAGGTTACAAAACCTTATGCAGAGAATAAGTTATCCTATGAAACCATCAAGAAACTAAAGGCCGTTTCTTAAAACTCAGCTTATTTTTTAATAAGGCATCCAGTAAATCCATACATACTTTTTGGATTACTTTGTCGTCACTATATAAATCTTTGCCGAATTTAGGCATGATTTCCATATTCACATCCATTTCAGACAACCATTCAGGGGTGGGTTTATCCTCTTGATATTCTCCAAAAAGCAAATTAATCTTACAATCTGGTTTTTCCCTTAGTAAATGAATATTCAATGGAGAGATTGCTGTTAATGATTTCATTGGCAACCCACATAAAGCAGCTTTCCAGGCAATAGTACCCCCGGCACAAAAGGTAAGGTAATGACTTGCTTCTCTTTCTTTAACTAAAAGCTGAGCCAATGCCGTATTCATACCGCCATTAATAAAAGCCTCATAGACATCTTCAGCTGTATTACTTATAAGATTTACATCGGAAAGTTGACGGATATCATAGAAAACAATATCAAAATATTGTTGCAAATAGCCTAAATATGAAGTAATCCAAAGGCCCTTTTTCGCACCCCACATGTCTGATAAAACTACCAATCGTTCTGCCATAAAAGTACTGTTTATTAATAAACGGGTTAAGTTAGGACCAACAATTTGGCCATTTTTGGCTTATTTCCAGCATTTTTTGGTTTACTTGGTGCATTTCATCGATATAGTAGCCTAATCAAAGGTAATCTGAAGTAAGAATAGTTGAATTAATTAATTTTTTCTAGCTATTCATTTCCAATAATTCATCTACATAGACTCTTTCATTAGACAATCGCGGAATTTTATGTTGGCCACCCAATTTTCCTTTAGAATTTAACCAGTCATAGAAAAGGTTTTTTCTGGCTATATGAACTTTAGGCATTTCTAAAGTCATACTATTGTATCTCTTGGCCTCATAATCAGAATTTAATGATTTAAGGGCGTTGTCCAATACTTCTGTAAAGTATTGAATTTCTTCCGGAGCTTTTCGAAATTCTATTATCCATTCGTGTGTCCCTTTTTCATTTCGAGACATAAAGACAGGAGCCGCCGTATAATCTATTATTTCAGCACCAGTCTTTTGACAACTATTTTTAAGTGCCTCTTCTGCATTTTCTATAATAAGTTCCTCCCCGAAAACATTTATATGGTGTTTGGTCCTGCCTGTAATCTTTATCCTATATGGATTGGTAGAAGTAAAACGAATGGTATCCCCAATTTTATATCGCCAAAGTCCGGAATTTGTAGTAATTATAATGGCGTAGTTCTTATTAACCTCCACCTCCCATAGTGGAAGCACTTTTTGATCTGGAAGCCCATAGACTTCCATCGGAATGAACTCGTAAAAAATGCCATAATCAAGCATTAATAATAAATCATCTGCATTATTCCTGTCCTGAATGGCAAAAAACCCTTCAGACGCATTGTAAATCTCATAATAGTTAAAACTTTTCCCTGGGAGTAGATTATTGTATTGTTCCAGATAAGGATTAAAACTTACTCCGCCATGGAAATATACTTCCAGATTTTCCCATACCTCTAACAAGTCCTTCTTACCCGTTTCTTCCAATACTTTATTTAACAGAACTAACATCCAGGATGGAACACCAACCAAACTGGTAACATTTTCATGTATGCTTTCCTGTATAATGGCACTCATTTTAGTTTCCCATTCGCCCATAAGAGAAACTTTGCTGCTTGGTGTACTACTTAGTTCTGCCCAAAAAGGCATGTTATCTATTAAAATAGCTGAAAGATCCCCAAAAAATGTACCGTTATCTTCATATAACTCTTTGCTACCTCCTAAGCGAAGACTTTTACCTGTAAATAACTGAGAATTCTCATTATTGTTTAAATAGAGGCATAATAAGTCCTTTCCCGATTTATAATGACAATCCTCCAAAGCCTCAGCACTTACGGGAATAAATTTACTTTTTGCATTAGTTGTACCGCTGCTTTTTGCAAACCACTTAATGTTAGTTGGCCAGAAGATGTTTTGTTCCCCTCTTCTTGTACGCTCTATTAAAGGTTCTATTTCCTCATAGGAAACAATAGGAATACGTTCAGAAAAAGTCTTATAGCTCGTAATTGAATTAAATTCATGCTTCCTGCCAATCTTTGTGTCTTCGGCAATTCCCAATAACTGAAACAATACTTCCTCCTGTACTTCGCCAGGGTACTTAAGAAAAAGTTCTATCTGATGATAGCGCTTTTTTAAAAGCCATGAAGCTATAGAATTAAATAAAGGTATTGGCATTTTTGGGTATCTTTAGCGGTTTAAACCTAACTGCTAAAGTTAGTATTTTCAAATGAATTTTTAACAAAAATCACCATTCATGCGTTACGAGGGTGTATTGCGCAAAATGCAATCTGAAATAGGCCAACCTATTCAGTATTATTTGATATTTAATGATGACTTTTTAAATGTCAATCAGATATTGGGTAAAGAATTACAGTTTAATTTTATAAAATACCAATGCCTGAATTGTAAAGAAGACAGGCCAATTTTTAGGCAAGGTTATTGTCAAAATTGTTTTTTTGAAACTCCTTCCGCCGGTGCCTGGATAATGAGACCAGAACTCAGTGTTGCTCATTTAAATAAGGAAGACCGAGATTTAGAATATGAAAAAAAAGTGCAATTACAGCCTCATATCGTTTACCTGGCTAATTCCAGCAATGTTAAGGTAGGTGTTACACGGAAATCACAGATCCCCACAAGATGGATCGATCAGGGTGCACATGAGGCCATTGAAATTGTTGAGGTTCCCAATCGCTATCTGGCCGGTATAACAGAAGTAGCCTTAAAAGAACATGTTAGCGACAAAACCAATTGGCGAAAAATGCTAACAAATACCATTGAAGATGTAGATTTGGTAGAATGGCGAAATAAGTTAATTAAATACATCCCCGAAGAAGCTTCTGCATATTATATAGAAAAAAATCAGGAAACCCATATGGAGTTTCCAGTACTACAATATCCGGTAAAAGTGAAAAGCCTTAATCTCGAAAAGACCAGAGAGTTTAAAGGTGCTCTAATAGGAATAAAGGGGCAATATTTAATTTTTGAGGATAATACGGTGTTCAATATTAGGGGTAATGAAGGTCTGTACGTTTCCCTTGGTATTAGTTAATTGTATCCTTCTCTTTCTTCGAAATACTTGAATTTTTTTTCTTCCCACCTAAAATTCCTCCCAGAATTCCTTTAGCTGTGGTGGTCATGGGATCTTCTTTTGCCAACGAGTCCTTAGTTAAGGTTGCCGTGTCTTCCTTTTTTGACTGGTTTGTCAGTACATCACCGAGCACATCATTTAATTTTACATTTTCTGCACGCTCCCCACTCAAAGAATCCTTTTTATTGTCCTTGGACGATAAAAGACCTCCGAGCAATTCTCCTGCCTTCTCAGAACCCTTATTAATCAATTTTTGTTTTTGCACAGCAATTAATCTTGAAGTTAGGTCTTTAATTCCCGTTGTGAGGTCAGTATTAATTATTGGTGCGTCATAAAATCCGCCAACAGTTGCCTTAACCGGGAGCGTTAAATTCTCCAGTTCTTTTTCGTTAATCTGTGCGATAAGCGAATTAAGCTCTTTGCCTAAATACTTTCTGGGAACCTCGATATTTAAATCATAGTTCAACTTCTTATCAAATGAATGACTACCATCCACGGTAATAGCGATATCCTCATATTTAATGGTAAATGGTTTAACATTAACAGTTCCATCTTTGAATGAAAGAGCGGTTTTTAAAGTCTTTAGATTGAATTTGTCCGCTTCAATAAAATTTAGCCGGGAATTTAAGCTGTTCAAAATTTTAGCATTTTCAGGATTCAGTTTAACTGCTAACGCTTCTGCAAGTACGTTCCCGGAAATTGTATTCAGATCTGGAGTGAAATCATCATTCAGGTTTCCTGATATTTCTATAACGGAATTAAGCTTCCCTTCCAGAGCAGCAGCCATAGGGGCCAATACCCTAAAAAGTTCTACATTCTTAAACGTATCTTCCAAGTTTACACTGCTCATATCAACTTGCATTGAAAAACTAGGTATTTCTCCTTTTGTACTTGTAAATCCATTTAAATTAAGGGTTCCATTGTATAATGATGACTGGAAATTGGAAAGGATTGCCTGTTGATCAAAAATTTTTAATTGCCCCTTTACATTTCTCAAAATTAAGTTGTCATAAATAACAGAATTTGCTCGGGCGTCTACGGTGCAATCGAGAAAAGCAGGGATTTGTATTTTTTCCGCTGCCATTTCTTTGTTTTCCTGGTTTAATGCAGTTTTATCTTTTCCTGGTTCCTCAATATCTTCCTGTGACATAAAATCGCCCAGATCAAAAGTATCAGAATTCATTTTGAAACTACCTGTTACTTTCTCATCATTAAACAAAAAACCCAGTAGGTTCTTAATGGTTCCGTCAATTTTAAAATCTGTTTTTCCAAGCTGTCCATTCATATTATTAAGCAGTACCCTGGCTGGTGAAAATTCCATACTTGCATCATGAATTGTAAGAGGTCCAGATAAATTATTAGAATTGTATCTTAATTCATCTACCCTTAAATAACCGTTTAGTGCTGTATTTTCATACCGCTTTTTATCAATAGATTCCATATCAAAAGAGGTATTTATATCGGCATTGAGCAAGCCTTTTAAATCTATTGCCTCAGGCATAGGGTATGCCTTGGAAATATTTGCAAGATTCATATTGCATACTATATGCGAACGAACTTTCGTATTACCTAATAATTCTGTAAGCATTGAGCTTAATTCAAAACGGTCATTTTCTATTGCGAAGGATGCCTTTGTAATATCAATATAAGTATCCTCAGCAAGGCCTGAAGTATTTTTAATACTAAGGTCCATATTGATATTCTTTATTGCCTTTGGCAAATCGGGATACTTAACGGACGCATTCCTTGCATCAATCTTAATATTAAATTCCGGGATATGTTCATCATCCATAATACCGGCCATCTCTCCTTCTATATTGAAAATTCCTGTGGTTTGGACATCCTTTATATTTTTAGCATAGACTTCCGGAATAACTGCTAAAAAATTATCAAATTCTGATGAAGGAGTTTTAAATTTAATGGCTATTTCCTGTTTATCATCAAAATTCCTGACAAATCCCTCAAACACCAGAGGAAGCTTATTTATAAAGCCTTCATTCTTTAAAAATGAATAAGTATTGGTTTTAAGATCAACTCCTATTAACGCATCCAACATAACCTTTGTATTATCAAGATAGCGAGTGCTGTCTAATTCAAATGATACAAGAGCACTGGTTTGCGTTTCTAATTCACTTATTTCCAAAGAAAGATCTCCTTTGCCTTTGTGCTCAATATCTTTCACTTTAAGAAGTATCCCGGAATTTAAGTCTTCATAGCTTATTTCAGAATTCATTAGCCGAAAAGATTCCAGACCAAAAGTAAAACCAGCAGATTCCGTATCAACTTCAGACTTTGTCTCCTCCTCTTTGGCTATCTCGTAATTTGCATTTTGCTGCATATCTGTTTTGAGCTTCAATACTGCTTCGTCAAAAACCAGACTATTTATTGCTATTGGTTCACCGGCGCCTTTTAATAGTTCTTTAATCCCCATTTCTAAAGAAATAGATTTGGACTTAAAAAGGGTATCACCTTCAAACGGACCTCTAGTTAACAAATACAAATCCTGAAATCGAAGTTCCGCCTTGGGAAAGCTCCGCAGCAGACTTAGATTAACTTGGGAGAAATCCAAGGTGGCATTAATGTTCTTATTAACATTGTTTTTAATCAGGTCGCCAATCTTAGCCTCCAGGAAAAATGGTACAGCAACCAGAACACCAAGAACTAGTAACAGAAGCAGGCCGGCAATTTTTATAATTTTCTTTTTCATAATATTTGAAGCTCAATCCGTTTAGAACTTAAAAAAGTGAGTATTAGTATACCTTTCGTCGAAAAGATAAAAATTAAAAAAGCGGGTCAATGCACAGGACAAACTTTAGATTCAATTCAACTAATCAGTTCTGGGTATCCAGGTTTATTTCTTCACCCACAGCAAGATTAAATCTCCTCCGGAAGATATATACGAACAAATAGAGAAAAGGGGTGTCCAGAAAAGCTATAAAAATTTTAAAAATAACACCACTAATAATCAACCCCTGGAACATCTTCCAGGGAATTACCCCAAAAATGCAAAGCAGTCCAACCACGGTTGTGGTGTCAATAATCTGAGATAAGAAAGTAGAAAAATTGTTACGAAGCCATAAATATTTGCCTTTTGTTAGACGTTTCCAAAAATGATAGATAGCAATGTCTACATATTGTGCACAGAGATAGGCCAGCATTGAAGCCAAAACAGCTAGGGGAGACAATGCGAAAACACTACTAAAAACTTCATCATCCACAGGTGAGGAAGGAATTGCCGGTACCAAATTTGAAATCAAGATGATTCCCATGGAAAAAAAAGAAGCAAAAATACCAGTCGTAACAATCTGATTCGCTTTTTTCCTTCCAAATATTTCTGATATAAGGTCTGTTATTAAAAAAGTAATAGGATAAGGTAATACCCCAACGGAAATTTCAAATAATGGTGCTCCAAAAACAGTTACATCTCCAAAAGGATACCAAAAAAAGAATTTTTGGAAAATTAAATTGGAAACCACAAGGGAGGTGATAAAAAGTGCCCCCAGGTATATATAAATACGATATGCCAGTTTTCTATCTTTGGCTATCATTAAGTTATTTAATGGTTAAGGTAAACGGCAATCGTGCCTGAATTCCTTTTTGTTCCATTGCAGACTTGACTTCCTTATAAACTTCGTAAAATTCAACACCCATTTCTTCTTGGATCAAATGTTCTTTATTAAGAATACTTGCACCTCCAAAATCTTCCATAAATCTTTCCAAACTGGTTTTATATCTAGGATATTTTTTGATGGAATAAGAATCCACATTTGCCAGTAAAGCGGCAGCTTCAATTGCATCTTCAAGACCTCCCAATTCATCTACCAGTCCTAATTCTTTTGCTTCGGTGCCACTCCAAACTCTCCCCTGGGCCAGACTATCTGCCTGAGCCATTGTAATATTGCGACCCTCAGATACTTTACTTAGAAAAGTCTGATAAGTTGTTTCAATGCCTTCTTTTACAAAACCTCTAAATTCATCTGTCATTGGTTCAAACAAAGAATAATCAACAGAATTCTTATTGGTCCCTACCTGTTCAGCATTAATGCCAATATTACCTGCCAGTTCACTAATATTTGGAATAGTTCCAAAAACTCCAATAGATCCGGTAATAGTGGTGGGTTCAGCAAATATTTTATTCGCTCCTGCGGAAATATAATAACCTCCTGAGGCCGCAACATCTCCCATTGATACGACTACTGGTTTTTTCTCCTTTGCCATCTCAATTTCACGCCAAATAATGTCTGATACAAGTGCACTCCCTCCTGGAGAATTTACCCGCAGAACAATTGCCTTGACCGATTCATCATCTCTGGCTTTAATAATCGCCTTATTCATTATGCCCTGTCCAATAACATTCGGACCTCCTTCTCCATAGAGTATATTCCCCTGAGCAAAAATGATCGCTATTTTATCTTTACCATTTCGCAATTTCTTTTTACGCGAAATCTTTGTATAATCTTCCAGTGAGATAGAGTTGAGTTTATCCTCCTTGCTAATACCCAAGGCCTTTTTTAAACGGTTTTCGTATTCATCGAAATAAACAATGTCGTCTAGTAATCCGGAAGCTTTCGCATATTCCGGTTTTCTGCCCCCCAGAGTATCTGCTATTATATTTATGTCCTCCATCGTAATTGACCTATCTATTGAAATTTCAGAAACAATTGAATTCCAAATAGAACTCATAAGCGCTTTAATCTGAGTTCTGTTATCCTCACTCATTTCATTAGATAAAAAAGGCTCAACTGCGCTCTTGTATTTACCATGTCTTATCACTTCCATTTTTACCCCGGTCTTATCCTGTAAATCCTTAAAATACAGAACTTCGGCAGAAAGTCCTTTAAAATCCATTGCTCCTACAGGGTTAAGAAATATACTATCTGCAACGCTGGCCAGGTAGTAATCTTTCTGAAAATAATAATCCCCGAAGGCATATATAAATTTTCCACTTTCCTTAAAATCCAACAAGGCTTTTCTTATGGCCTGAGTAGTAGAAATTCCAGCTGTAATATAATTGTTATTAATACTGATCCCCTTAATATTATCATCCTCTTTTGCCACTTTTATTGCGTGCAGAATTTGATCTAATCCCTGCGACTTATCAAAAAGAATATCGAAAGGATCCCCTTCATTATTCCCCGTATAGTCATTAATAGGGTATTTCATTTGTAATTCCAAAACGGAATTCTTCTTTACGGATACACTTTCTTCTGTGTTTACCAGACTCACAAAAATGACAAACATGAAGAACATGATACCGAATGCTATCAGAGTGCCTATGATTGCGGCCAGAAGGTTTCTTAAAAATTTCATACAATACATTAATTATTTCACCCCAAAGATAACCAAACTTAGGATGATACAATCTACTTATTTTTTACTTAAACACAATTGAATCTTAGGAAAAGAAGCATTAAGTAATTAATAAATAGAATCTCTTTATTGTAATTTGGTTGTCATCTGACTTACCTTTGTTTACATAATATGAAGGAAGCTAAAACTATATATCTTTCGCTTGGAAGCAACCTTGGGAACAAACTTTTCAATTTGCAGCGGGCCGTTCTCCTTTTACAAAAAGAGCTGGGAATTATTCTTGAAATATCCGGGGTATATAAGAGTCCTTCCTGGGGATTTGAGGGAGAAGACTTTATGAATGCATGTTTGTCTCTCGAAACTAATTGCACTCCTGCAGAAATATTGAGCATAATACTGAAAGTTGAACGGGAAATGGGTAGGAAACGTGTTCCGGGAGAGGGTTATCAATCCAGAAATATTGATATAGATCTGTTGTATTATGGTTCCGAAATAATTAAAACAGATGAGCTTACAATACCCCACCCCCATTTGCATTTAAGACGATTTGTTCTAAAACCCCTGGCAGATATTGCTCCCCAATTTTATCATCCTGTATTAGGCAAGGATACCAGGAATTTGTTGCAGGAATGTAAAGACAAGAGTAGCTTAAATCAAACCACGCATAAGTTATATTCCAGCAGGGAGTTACTCCTATCTCAACTACATCTGGTGGCAATTGAAGGTAATATAGGTGCAGGTAAGACCACACTTGCCACGAAAATAGCGAGCGATCATAATGCAAAGCTGGTATTGGAACGTTTCGCTGATAATCCGTTCTTACCCAAATTCTACAAAGATCAAAGCAGGTATGCCTTCCCATTGGAAATGTCTTTTTTGGCAGACAGATACCAACAGTTTACAGATGACACCACCCAATTTGATCTTTTTAAGAATTTTATGGTAAGTGATTATGACATCTACAAATCCCTGATTTTTGCTCAAATAACCCTGCAAAAAGAAGAATTTAAGCTCTATCGTAAAATGTTTAATTTTATGTATAATGAAGTAAAAAAACCGGATATCTATATCTTCCTTTACCAGAGAACCGAACGTTTGTTGGAAAACATTAAAAAAAGAGGTCGGGATTATGAACAAGGAATAAACAAAGAATACCTGGAGAAAATTAATAGGGGCTATCTTGATTTTTTAAAAGGTTTTCCACACCGAAAAAGCTTGATCATTAATATTGATGATCTCGATTTTGTTGCAAATAAAGCAGATTACGAATTGATAATAGATAAAATTCTGGAGCAGGCACTTACAGACTAAGGCCTTTATTTAAGACCAATTTTTAAGTATAGGATAAAATAATTAACACATATTTGGCAATTTTCTTGCGTAGTTGAAAAGGAATTACTTTATTGCACCTCAATTTTTGAGAAACTAACTAACTCAAACTATATATCCAAAAACCCTGACATTTATGTCGGGGTTTTTATTTTCTGCCTATTTAAAGTCCAGATACTCGATAAAATTTAATTCTTTTCTGAAACACGTTGAAGTTTGGACCAGAGGTCCCAAATAACTACTCCGGCACTTACAGATATATTTAAAGAATGTTTAGTACCGTACTGAGGTATTTCCAAAACACCCTGGCAACTATCCACTACTTCCTGTGAAACCCCTTTTACTTCATTTCCAAAAACCAGAGCGTATTTATTTGAAATTTGAGGTATAAAGTGATTAAGCGGAGTGGCATTTTCTGTTTGCTCTACTGCTAAACAAACGCAGTCTTTCTGAAGTTCCGCAATTAAATCTACGGTGTTCTTTTTATACTCCCAGGCCACGCTCTCCGTAGCCCCTAAAGCTGTTTTGTGAATATCCTTGTGTGGCGGAGTAGCAGTTATGCCACATAAATAAATCTTTTCAATCAAGAAAGCATCGGCAGTTCTGAAGACGGAGCCAATATTGTTTAAACTCCTAATATTGTCCAAAACAAGAACCAGAGGTGTTTTTGAAACACTCTTGAACTGATCAATATCCAGGCGGTCTAATTCACTGTTTTTCAGTTTGCGCATAAATAAGTTAGGTTTTACTAATGCAGATTTTTAAATTAATTTTTATCAATGGCGAATTTAATCTGCTGATTTAGCCTTTGTTTAAAATAAGCTATATTAAGTTATCCGAAAATATTAACAAGGAGTGACAATCCCCTGTAAAAATAGTATTTTCGTTTACTCTCTGGTTCACAAAAATAGGAGAATAAACAACTTTGGCCAATTCCGGTAACATAAAGAAAGAAACGCCTCTGATGAGGCAATATAACACCATCAAGACAAAATATCCTGATGCACTTCTGCTATTCAGGGTTGGTGATTTTTATGAAACTTTTGGGGAAGATGCAGTAAAAGCAGCAGGAATTTTAGGGATAGTGCTCACACATAGAAATAATGGGGGTGAAAAGACAGAATTGGCGGGTTTTCCGCACCACTCCCTTAACACCTATCTGCCTAAACTGGTTAAGGCAGGCCAACGTGTTGCCATTTGTGATCAATTGGAAGATCCTAAATTAACCAAGACCATTGTTAAACGCGGGGTTACTGAATTAGTTACCCCCGGGGTGGCTTTGAATGATGATATCCTAAGTGCTAAATCCAATAATTTTCTTTGCGCTGTTCATTTTGGAAAAAATATACATGGCGTTTCCTTTTTGGATATCTCTACGGGTGAATTCCTTATTGCAGAGGGCAGCTTGGAACAAATCGATAAACTTTTACAGAATTTTGCCCCAAATGAAGTATTGGTTTCCAAATCGCACAAGACAGATTTTACAGAATCTTTTGGCACGAGTTTCCATACCTTTTTTGTGGAAGACTGGATCTTTCAGGAAGATTATGCTCTTGAGACACTTACCAACCATTTTAAAACCGCTACTTTAAAAGGTTTTGGTGTAGCTCAGCTAAAGTATGGTATAATTGCCTCGGGAGTAGTTATGCATTATCTATCAGATACAAGGCACAGTCAATTGCAGCATATCAGTAAGATACAAAGAGTAGCAGAAGAAGAATATATCTGGATGGATAGGTTTACCATTAAAAACCTGGAATTGTACCATTCACACAATGAAAACGCTGTAACCTTAATAGACGTTATTGATAAGACTATTTCCCCTATGGGAGGGAGAATGCTAAAGCGCTGGCTGGCACTTCCCCTAAAAAATATTGAAAGGATACGGCGCAGACATGAGGTAATTTCCTATCTGAAGGAAAATGAAGAAGAGCTGGAAAAATTACAGTATGGGATTAAACATATAGCTGATCTGGAACGTCTGATTTCCAAAGTTGCTACCGGTAAAGTGAATCCGAGGGAAACGGTACAATTAAAAAATTCTTTGGAAGCCATTGTTCCCATCAAACAATTAATTTCTAAAAGTGAAAACGATTCCTTACGTTTGATAGGAGATCAGTTAGATACTTGCAGTACCGTTCGTGAAAAAATAAAAAAACTATTGCAGGAAGATGCCCCTGTAAATGTTCTCAAAGGCAATGTTATTGCAAAAGGATATTCCGTGGAGCTGGATGAGCTGAAGGACCTGGCCTTTAAAGGAAAGGACCACCTGGATCAGATGCTGAAAAGGGAAACGGAACGAACCGGGATTTCTTCTCTGAAAATTGCCTCCAATAATGTTTTTGGTTACTATATTGAAGTGCGGAATACCCATAAGGATAAGGTACCTGAAGATTGGATTCGTAAACAAACTCTGGTAAATGCAGAACGTTATATTACCGAAGAACTTAAGGAATATGAAGCTAAGATATTAGGGGCTGAGGAACGTATTTTAAGTTTAGAACAACAATTATTCTCCCAATTGATTGTATGGCTTCAGGAATATATTTCTCCGGTACAGAAGAATGCCCGTCAGATTGCTAAACTTGATTGCCTTTGTGGTTTCACACAATTAGCCATAGAAAACAACTATGTGGCTCCATCTTTAAACGACAGCACTCAAATATCTATTAAAAATGGCCGGCATCCTGTAATAGAAAGGCAACTCCCTTTAGGCGAATCATATATTCCCAATGATTTAATTTTAAACAGGGAATCACAGCAAATTATTATGATAACCGGGCCTAACATGAGTGGTAAATCGGCTATATTAAGACAAACTGCACTAATTGTTTTGTTGGCACAGATGGGAAGTTTTGTTCCTGCCGAAGCAGCTCAGATTGGTTATGTTGACAAGATATTTACCCGGGTTGGTGCCAGCGATAATATTTCGTTGGGAGAATCTACCTTTATGGTTGAAATGAATGAAACGGCATCCATCCTTAACAACCTTTCTGAAAGGAGTTTGATATTATTGGATGAAATTGGAAGGGGTACCAGTACCTATGACGGCATTTCTATTGCCTGGGCCATCTCTGAATACCTGCATGAACACCCGTCCAGAGCCAAAACCCTTTTTGCAACGCACTATCATGAACTCAATGAAATGGCTGCAACTTTTGAGCGGATTAAGAATTATAATGTAGCTGTTAAAGAGTTAAAGGATACGGTATTATTTTTAAGGAAACTAGTTCCCGGGGGGAGTGAACACAGTTTTGGGATTTATGTGGCCAAAATGGCGGGGATGCCGCAACAGGTTGTCCGCAAGGCAGAAAAGATCTTAAAAAAATTGGAAAAATCACATTCCAGTGAAGAGCTCACTGATAATTTACAGACGGTACAAAATGAAATGCAACTTAGTTTTTTTAACCTGGATGACCCCTTGCTGGAGCGAATTAAGGAAGAATTATTGCATTTAGATATCAACACCTTAACTCCTGTAGAAGCTTTGATGAAGCTCAATGAAATTAAACGGATGCTCAGCAAAAACAAAAAAGCTACTTCCTGATTCATTGCCGCTATTAATACAAAATCTACCTAAAGAATTTCCGGTTTAAAATTATTTTATCATTATTAATAAACTACCCATTCTTTTTGAACAAAAGTTCTTTGCTTTTTATAGAATTGTATTAAATTTGCCTCCGCGTCCATTTTTTGGATGCGACGTTCTTTAAAACTCGCGAAAATAGCTTCCCGATAGTTATCGGGAGTTGAGCGCCACATTGCCCTGGTAATTAGCACTCGACTTGTTACTGGCTATTTTCCATAAACGCGAAAATAGCTCAGTTGGTAGAGCGCCACCTTGCCAAGGTGGAGGTCGCGGGTTCGAATCCCGTTTTTCGCTCAAATTAAGCACCACGTGCTGCCCGTGTTCAGGCAGCCACTATCTAGGTAGTTAGGCTCGAGTGGTGGAATTGGTAGACACGTTGGACTTAAAATCCAATGGCCATTAGGCCGTGCGGGTTCAAGTCCCGCCTCGAGTACAGATGAATAAAAAACCATAGTGAAAACTATGGTTTTTTACTTTAAGAGCTTGGCCAACCTTGGTTGAGCCAAAGCTTGAGAAGTAAAAAACAATCATGTAATGATTGGTTTTCCATTCTCAAAATGTTTGAGTGGGGACTCACCGACGAAGGAGGTAATTCCCGCTTGTACTTTAACTTCAAGACTAAATAAATG
>NZ_JBATGR010000302.1:0-18296 GCF_049665975.1 Eudoraea sp. | reverse complement strand
ATTCTTTTTGTTGGGGGCCTTATTAAAATTGTTGACAGCTATAAAAAACTCGAAGCCGAAGTAAAAGATCAGGACGTAAAATTAATTCGGTTAGAAGGAAATCACATTTGCCTTCCTGGATTTATTGATTCGCATACGCATATTTGCTTTGGAGGCTCCAGGGCCAGAGATTATGCGATGAGAAATGCCGGAAAGACCTATTTGGAAATTGCGGAGGAAGGAGGTGGTATTTGGGATACTGTACAACAAACAAGAAAGGCCACAAAAAAAGAGTTGATCAAGGGAATAATTAAAAGAGCCAAACAGCATCTTAAAAATGGTGTTACCACAATTGAGGTTAAAACTGGTTATGGTCTTTCAGTAAAGGAAGAACTTAAAATGTTACACGCAATTAAGGAGGCTGATGAAGAGTTTCCTTTAGACTTTGTTTCCACTTGTCTGGCCGCTCATATGCTCCCCAGGGATTTCAAGGGTAATTCATCGGAGTATCTGTCGGAAATAAGCGAAAAATTGTTTCCTATTATAAAGAAAGAAAAATTATCAAATAGAGTTGATGCTTTTATTGAAAAAGGAGCATTTAACGAATCAGAAATGGCGCCTTACCTTTCCAAAGCTATTGAAATGGGTTTTGATATTACCATCCATGCAGATCAGTTCTCGGTTGGAGGAAGTGAGGTTGCTGTTAAATTTAACGCTGTTAGTGCAGATCATTTAGAAGCAAGTACATCCCATGAAATAGAATTATTGGCAAAAAGTGATGTTATATCCACAGCGCTTCCCGGGGCATCACTGGGGTTAGGTTGCAGTTTTACGCCTGCGAGAAAAATTCTGGATGCCGGGGGTTCACTTGCTATTGCCAGTGATCATAATCCGGGTTCTGCCCCTATGGGTGATCTTCTTACCCAGTCAGCCATATTGGGAACCATGCAAAAATTAACAAATGCGGAAGTATTGGCGGGAATAACATTCAGGGCAGCGGCGGCACTTAAATTGACGGATAGAGGTAAATTGAAAGCCGGTTATCTCGCGGACTTTAACCTGTTTCATACTGCCAATTTTAATGAAATTCTATACAACCAGGGGGCTTTTAAGCCATGTATGGTTTATAAAAAGGGGAATTTGATTTACAACAAACATAACTCATAAGGAAGATGCAAAGTTCCAAAACAGAATTGAGTTTTAAAGATGAGATACTATTGGGAATACCTAAGGTTTTACCGCCTAAAAGGCCAAGAATCCCGGAATTAAATCATGCCCCAAAAAGAAAAGAAATTTTAAATCTGGAAGAAAAAAAGTTGGCGATAAGGAATGCGCTTCGCTATTTTCCTTCAGTTTGGCATTCTGAGCTTTCTGTTGAATTTGCAATGGAATTGGAAAAATATGGTCGAATATATATGTATCGTTTTAAACCGGGATATAAAATTCATGCCCGGCCAATTTCAGAATATCCTGCCAAAACCGTGGAGGGCGCAGCGATAATGCTTATGATACAGAATAATTTGGATCCTGATGTAGCACAACATCCTGAAGAATTGATTACCTACGGTGGAAATGGAGCAGTCTTTCAGAATTGGGCGCAATACCTGCTTACTATGCAATATCTGGCTACCATGACTTCAGAGCAAACACTTCATATGTACTCAGGGCATCCTATGGGGTTATTCCCTTCTTCAAAGGAAGCTCCCAGAGTGGTAATTACCAATGGAATGATGATTCCCAACTATTCCGGTCAGGACGATTGGGAGAAATTCAATGCACTGGGAGTTACGCAATACGGCCAAATGACAGCCGGGTCTTATATGTATATTGGCCCGCAAGGAATAGTTCATGGGACTGCAATTACAGTAATGAACGCTTTTAGAAAGGTTTTACCAAAATCTGAATCCCCGAATGGCAAAATATTCCTTACCGCCGGCTTGGGTGGTATGAGTGGTGCTCAGCCAAAAGCGGGAAATATTGCAGGCTGCATTACGGTTTGCGCCGAAGTAAATGAAGCTGCGGCTTCCAAAAGGTATGCACAGGGTTGGGTTGATGAACTCTATTCCAATATGGATACTCTGATTGGCAGGACCAAACAGGCAATAGCCAAAAATGAAGTATTATCCCTTGCCTATGTTGGTAATGTAGTTGACGTCTGGGAGCAGTTTTATGAGGAGGGTTTGTTTATTCATTTGGGATCTGATCAAACCTCTTTGCACAACCCATGGGCAGGAGGGTATTACCCGGTGGGATTGTCCTTTGAGGAAGCGAATATAATGATGGCGGAAAACCCGGAACTATTCAAAGATAAGGTCCGGAAATCATTGAGACGGCAAGTGAATGCAATCAATAAACATTCTGAAAAAGGAACATATTTCTTTGACTACGGTAATGCATTTTTACTGGAAGCCTCCCGAGCCGGAGCGGATGTTATGTCTGAAAATAATATTGATTTTAAATACCCGTCCTATGTTCAGGATATTTTGGGGCCGATGTGTTTTGACTTCGGTTTTGGTCCGTTTAGATGGGTCTGTACATCTGGTAATCCCGAAGATCTCCAAAAGACGGATGAAATAGCCTTAAGTGTTATGGAGAAAATCAGAGATAGTGCACCGGAAGAGATTCAGCAGCAAATGGAAGATAATATCAAATGGATTAGTGAGGCTGAATCCAATAAGCTGGTAGTAGGTTCACAGGCTCGTATCTTGTATGCAGATGCCGAGGGAAGGATAATGATCGCTGAGGCCTTTAATGAGGCCGTACAATCGGGGAAAATTTCTGCACCCATTGTCCTTGGGAGGGATCACCATGATGTAAGCGGCACAGATTCTCCATTCAGGGAAACCAGTAATATCTATGATGGAAGTCAGTTTACAGCAGATATGGCTATCCACAATGTCATAGGAGATAGTTTTAGAGGGGCAAGCTGGGTTTCTATTCACAACGGTGGTGGTGTTGGATGGGGTGAGGTCATCAACGGAGGTTTCGGGATGGTCCTTGATGGCTCAGACGGGGCCTCTGAACGACTTAAAAACATGCTGTTTTTTGATGTAAATAATGGGATATCCCGCAGAAGCTGGGCCAGAAATAAAGAAGCCCTTTTCGCCATTAAAAGGGAGATGAAACGCAGTCCCAATTTAAAAGTTACACTACCTAATATTGTGATTGATAAAGTATTAGATGGGTTATTTGAATAAAACCAATGAATCTTTACAAACCAACAGACGAGCGTATTTGGACCGGGCGAGAAGCGGGGCAGAATCTTTATGTATACCAGAAGGTAGAACAAATTGACCTGGAGCTTCAAAATATCCCGGTCTCGGGCGATAAAACTTTCGTGCTCATGGGTTATGAATGTGATGAAGGGGTAAGGAGGAATAAGGGAAGAACAGGTTCAAAGGAAGGTCCTCAGACTGCCCGCCGACAGTTGGCAAAACTACCACATCATTTAAATGAAAACACTGCTATTTTTGATGCTGGTAATGTAGTATGTGTTGGGGATGATATGGAGAAAGCTCAAAGTGTATTGGCTGAAAAAGTAACTCAGATTTTGAACTATAAAGGCTTGCCTTTATTGTTAGGAGGAGGTCACGATATAGCTTATGGACATTATAATGGAATTAAAAAATTCGTTGACAACGATCAAAAAATTGGAATAGTTAACCTGGACGCACATTTTGATCTCCGATCCAATGAAGATGGAAATAATTCAGGCACACCGTTTTACCAAATAGCAACCGAAAATAGCAACGGAAGTTTGGACTTCCCTTATTTATGCCTTGGGATAAGAAATGATGCCAACGATAAAATATTATTTGAACGGGCCCGGGAATGGAACGTAAAATATATTGAGTCCGAGCTCTTTCATAAGCAGAATACTTCTTATGTAATTAATAAAATTAATGAGTTTTGTAAGGAAGTAGATTTTGTATACCTGACAATAGATTTAGATGGTTTTTCTTCTGCCTTTGCCCCTGGTGTTAGCGCTGCTTCTCCTATGGGGTTTTCCGTAGATATTGCATTGGTTGCCCTAGATACAATAATTTCAACAAATAAATTAATAAGTGCAGACGTTGCTGAACTGAATCCCACCTATGACCGAGATGACCAAACCGCTAAACTCGTCGCAAGCCTACTTCATTTTATTATACATAAAGTTTCCCTACTCTAACCAGGACTGATAGTAAGTGCCATCATCAATTTCAAGGGCCGTTTCTGTTAATTGCAGTGGTTTAAATGTATCTACCATTACCGCATATTCCTCAGTTCCACTCTTGCCAATGCTGGCCTCGTATGTTCCGGGGTGCGGACCATGAGGGATACCTGCCGGATGAAGAGAAATATATCCTTTATCAATATTTTTACGGCTCATAAAATCGCCTTCAACATAATAAAGCACCTCATCAGAATCAATATTGGAGTGATTGTAGGGTGCTGGTATAGCCTGTGGGTGATAATCATAAAGCCGGGGACAAAAGGAACAAACTACAAAGGCACTTGTCTCAAAAGTCTGGTGAACAGGTGGCGGCTGATGAACCCTCCCCGTAATAGGTTCAAAATCAAATATCGAAAAAGCATATGGGTAGTTATATCCATCCCAGCCTACAACATCAAATGGATGCGATGCATATACTAAATGATGTAACTGCCCTTGCTTTTTAACTTTTATAAGAAAATCTCCAAGTTCATCATGCGTTTGCAAATTTTCCGGCAGTCTAAAATCGCGCTCACAAAAAGGTGAATGCTCTAAATGCTGCCCAAACCAATTCCTATATCTCTTTGGGGTGTAAATAGGATGGTAAGATTCTGTAATAAATAGTCTGTTATCCTCATCTTCAAAAACTATTTGATAGATCATTCCACGGGGTATTAAAATATAATCCCCATATCCAAAAGGAATTTCACCTAACATAGTTTTAAGAGTTCCTTTTCCCCTGTGAATAAAGAGCAGTTCATCTGCATCAGCATTTTTATAAAAGTAATCTGTCATTGATTTTTTAGGGGCTGCCAGACCAACGTGAACATCGCTATTGAATAGTACCACTTTTCGGCTTTCGAGATAATCATCCTCAGGGGATACCTCAAAGCCTTTAAGTAATCTGGATTTTATATTATACTCAACCGCCGCCTTGGGAGAGATATCCTCTGTATCACCAACTTCTTTAACCATAGTAGGCCGGTATAAATGATACATGAGGGAAGACATCCCGTCAAAACCTATCGTTCCGAACAACTGCTCATAATGCAAACTGCCATCTTTTTTCTTAAAAATAGTATGTCTTTTGTGTGGTAAATTCCCAAGTTTATGATATAATGGCATGAGCAGATCTCTTTAAATGTCAACACTAAAATTACGACAAAATGAAGGTTTTGTAAAATAAAGCCCCATAAATATCAGGTAATTATTACCTCCCTTTAATGAAGTTCTGTTTTAATCAAAAAAAGCCTCCCAAATTGGAAAGCCTTTCATTGGCATTTGCCGAATAAATATCGGCATCTACACATATGCATCATAATTTATGATGCACAACACAACATCTCAAAGATACAAAAGGATTTCAAATTTGTGGTTATAATTGAGTCGTTTTATATCCTTGTTTTGAAGGGCCTCACTATTAAGCGCGCTGCTTTATCGTAATTGATGTAATTATAAACCCAATTAAAAAATACTATTACACGGTTCCTGAATCCAACGAGCGACATTAAGTGTACAAACATCCAAATAAACCATGCAAAAAAGCCTCCAAATTCAATTCCCGGAAGATCAACTACCGCCTTATTACGACCTATAGTTGCCATATTTCCTTTATTTCTGTACACAAAAGCTTTCATGGACAGGCCTTTCAATAAGCTATCCAAATTCATGGCCAAAAGTTCCCCCTGTTGAATTGCGGGCTGTGCCATTTGAGGGTGTCCTTTTGGATAAGCTTCAGTTTCCATATATGCGATATCTCCAATGGCAAAAATATTCGGGTATCCTAAAATCTGATTATAGCGGTCTACTTTAAACCGATTAACTCTTCTTATCAAAGCATCAGAATTTAGGCCTTCAACCGTTGCCCCGGTAACACCGGCAGTCCAGATAAAATTCCTGGTTCTGATCTCTTCACCGCTATCCATTTTTACAAGATCGCCATCGTATCCTTTTACAATGGTATTCAAATGCAGATGAACCCCAAAATTTTCCAAAAATTTCCTTGCCTTCGCTGAAGCTTTAGCACTCATGGGTGGAAGAACAACATCCGCGCCTTCGAAAAGGTGAATCTCCATTTCATCAATATTAAGATGTCTGTAGTCTTTAGGAAATACATGTTTTTTCAATTCCGCGAATGCTCCGGCAAGTTCAACGCCTGTGGGTCCGGCGCCAATAATACAAAAATTCAGGAGGGCCCTGCGCTCTTCCAAATCTTGAGAATTATCTGCTAATTCAAAATTCTGAAGCATAAGACTTCGGATATTTAAAGCCTGTGGAACGCTTTTCATTGACATTGCGTTTTCCTGGATCTCTGCATTACCAAAGTAATTGGTTCGGGTACCGGTAGCAATAACCAAATAATCATAGGAGATATTACCTATATCTGTATGTACTTCTTTAAGTTCAGGGTCTATTTTATCTACCGTAGCCAGTCTAAAATAAAAATTATGAAGCCTTTTTAATATCTTCCTAATGGGATAAGCTATAGAATCTGGTTCTAAACCTCCGGTGGAAACCTGATACAAAAGGGGTTGAAATGTATGGTAATTGTGTTTATCAATGACCACAACCTGCACCGGGAGTCTCCTCAGTTTCTTGGCAAGTGAAATTCCTGCGAAACCAGCTCCTATAATTACTACTCTTTTTTTTGTAGTCTCTGGTAGATTCATAAAATTATTTAAAGCAAAAATAAGGAAACTCTTACCGTTCATCGATGTTTTTTAACTGAGTTGATCAGGTCTGGTTTCAGTTAAAGCCCTATTTCTGGGATAATCCGCTAATAGTAATGGTTTTGGTCGGACATACAATGCGCTGGTCGTAAAGCGAAACATAGCTGGACATTGATTGTTAATTTTACAAAACGTTTCCCGAAGTCCTTAAAACCACCTACATCATGCTTAAGAAGTTACTTATTTTTACAATCCTGGGTCTTTTAGTTGTTTCCTGTACCCTTGATACAACTGAAGTATATGAGGATCTAATTTATATTGAAAACGGCCTTCCTGATTCACCTCAAAATAATTTAGATGAAAATTTGGAAAGTGATACTCTTCAAATATCAGAATGGATCAACAATATGCAGCTTTCCAACGGGTTACTGACCAGTTCTGAAAAAACAGACTATGTATCCCTATATGATAATGCCCTGGCAGCCATCGCTTTTACAGCACAAGGAGAAATTGAAAAGGCCGAAGGCGTTTTTGATTATTTCAATGAACGTATCGATTCAGAATTCGTTTCGAATAATGGAGGTTTTTATCAGCTAAGAAATAGCGATGGTTCTAACGGCAGACGAACCTGGATGGGAGATAATGCCTGGTTACTAATAGCACTAAATAACTACCGCGAAATAACCGGAAATAACAAGTATGATTCTTTAGCCGTAGAACTGGAGAATTGGATAAGGAGTTTACAGGATGAAGATGGAGGCCTGTGGGGAGGTTTCAATGAAGATGGGACACAAATACACAAAGTTACCGAAGGTATTATTATGGCATTCAATGCTGTGGAGGGTTATGATGATTTTCATAAGGGGATTTTAAATTATCTTAAGCAAGAACGCTGGAACATTAATGAAAAGCTTCTTGTGGCCTGGCCGGAAAACGTGACTCATTATTATGCCATGGACTTGCATTCACTGGGCTATTTGATTTTTGAAAATTTCCCGGAAGAAGTGCTTATTAAGGCTGAACGTTACAAAAACACACAAATAGCAAGTTTTAACGGAGAAGTAATTTCCGGGTATTGTTTTGATGAAGATAAAGACGTTATTTGGTTAGAAGGTACTGCACAAATGGCCCTGGCTTTTAAAGAGGCCAATATGACTTATGAAGCCAATAGTGCGCTCCAGCAGTTGCAAAAAGCACAAATGAAGAATTCTGCCTGGGAAAGTTCAATGGGAATCCCATATGTAACAAATGCCGGGACCAGCTATGGTTCTTCATTATTGTGGGAAGATGCTCCGAATACTCCGGCACTTTCATCAAGCATTTGGTATTTGTTTAGTGTACTTAGCTTTAATCCTTTAGATCTTGGCAAACAAAAGAACATTCCAATTGAAGACAAATTTTGGAATCTTTAATACTGTGAGGATTTATAATTGCATTAACACAGTGGTTTTATAATTTTAATTAATTTTAAAATAAAAAATGAATTCAGCTATGTTCTGGGTTGGAGCAACCACTATACTTCTAATAACAGTGACCATAATGGCCACTATGAATTTCGCTTTTAGCTGGGTCTTTTACCTCAGCGTACTGGGTCAGATAATGATTGTTTATATGGTCTATAAAGTACTTACAGACAACTACAAAACTTCAAAAACATTTGAAGACTTCTATGAGGATTACCCAATAAGCAAATAAATGCCCCTCCTCGGCTGGAAGGGATTAATTTTTCTTTATTTATTTTCTGAACTAGTCGGGTAATACCAGAAGAGGTATTGGCGTGTGAAACGCAATGCGTTTGACCACAGGTTCTTTAACCAATTCTTCCAGAAATCCATGTCGGTAATGCACCAGTGCGAGCATTTGTATACCAAACTCCTTTATGAAGAATTCAATCACATCTGATTTACTGGCAAAATAAGGCATGCTATGTAAACAATGTGATACAGATGAAACATACTCAAGTAGTATCTCTTTATTTGAATGCTGGTACTTGTTCAATTGGTCTTCCTCAGCAATATGCATTATATTTATAGTTGCGCCAAATTTGATAGTCAACTGAATTAAAGGCTCAATTATTTCTGAGCTAAAATTTCTTTTAAAATCCGTCGGGAAACCAATTCTAACAGGTTTGATATACTCAAAATCTTCTGGAACAGCCAGGATTGGACATGCTCTTACCGACTTAATTATTCTTACTGTATTACTTCCCAAAAATACCTCTTCAAAGCCTGATGAGCCCTTTGTTCCTGTTACAATAAAATCTATATTATCTGATTTTACAATCTCCTTGATTTCCTCGGTCAGCAAATTAAACGAAGAAATACATTTAAAACTGTGTTGTGGGTATTTATAAGAAGTATTGATTTGATTCAACAATTCTTCCAATCCACGCTCAGAGTCAGATCGAACATTATCTTCTACCAACCCTCCATGCATAGTAGCAGCCATAAAGCGGCTGTGCACGATTGCCGGCGTATATGTGTTTAAAAGATGAAAAACACATTCTTCTTCTTTAAAAAATTCAATGGCAAACTTTGCAGCATTTAAGGAATTTTTGGAGAAATCCGTTGGTAATAAAATGTTTTTCATACACCTGATTAAAGAAATAACGGTGTAAAAATACCTCTGGGATTAGAGGGAAACAATGATATATGTCAGGTTTTAAAATCCCTTATATTTAATGTTTTGTGTTTATTTACTGCAGTCCGGAACTATATAAGTGTTTAGCTAAATAAGTGTTTAACTAAAATCCTTCCGCAAGATCTTTTAATTTCTTTTCATCCAAAATGCCAAGTTTCTTACCAGAACTCTTTAGTAAACCCATTTTTTTAAATTCCGAAATAATTCGAATACAGGATTCTGTGGCAGTCCCTACAACATTAGCAATATCCTCTCTTGAAAGGGTAAGCATTAAATATCCTTCCTTATCCTCACCATAGTTAGATTTAAGATAAATGAATGCTTCTGCGATGCGCTGTTTTACTGTTTTCTGAGAAATATTTACAATCACATCATCCGCTTCTCTTAAGTCATGTGCCATAAGACGCAGTACTTCAAAATTAAAATCAGGATTCTTGTGTAAGGTATTAACAATTATCTCTTTCGGAATGAAGCAAAGTTCCATGTCATTTACGGCAACTGCACTCAGATTTGAGGTCTCTTCTGCAATAACCGAACGCTGGCCCATAACTTCTCCTTTCGAAGCCAACTTCACTATCTGATCTTTTCCATTGGAGCTTAACTTGGAAAGCTTTGAAACCCCATCCCGCACACAAAAAACACCATTCAGTTTTTCACCTTCTTCGAAAATTGCCTCACCCTTTTTATAGGTTTTGGAAGTCTTTGAATCTGATACCTGCTTTAATTCTTCCTTAGTCATCGCACGCAAAGAATTAAATTGACGAATTATGCAATTCTCGCATCTGCTTTCAGAACTCATTGATTTTAATTTAGACTTATGCAAAATTATCGAAAAGGTGACAAATATCATATATATTTTAAGTAAATTACTACAATTTCGCGTTCAGGTATTAAGCAAATGTTTTAGAATATGACTAAATGTTACCACTGTGGTGATGATTGTAACACTACAGCGATAGTATTTGATGATAAAGACTTCTGTTGTAACGGATGTAAAACGGTATATGAGATTTTTCAGTCTAATGATCTCACCTACTATTATGATCTTCAATCAGGCCCTGGCACTACTCCTTTAGCAATTGAAGGGAAATATGATTTTCTCAATTCCAAAACTATAGCTCAGAGACTAATTGAATTTGATAATGGAACTATTCAAATCATAAATCTATATATTCCGGGAATACATTGTAGTTCATGTATATGGGTACTGGAAAATTTAAAAAAACTACATCCAGGAGTCACAAATTCACAGGTAGACTTCCCCAAAAAAACAATTAGAATAACTTATAACAGCGAACTGATTTCATTAAAAGAACTGGTTATATTACTGGCAAGAATTGGTTATGAGCCCTATATCTCCCTTGAAGATTATGATAAGGAAAAGAGCAAAGTAGACAGAAGTTTACTTTATAAACTGGGTGTTGCAGGTTTTGCTTTTGGAAATATTATGTTTTTATCTTTTCCGGAATATTTTGAAGTTGGGGAATTTTGGCTGGATCAGTATAAAGGTTTATTCAGATGGCTGATGTTTACTTTTTCACTACCTGTAGTATTCTATGCAGGCAGTGATTATCTGATTTCAGCATATAAAGGATTGCGATCGGGACTTTTAAATATTGACGTGCCTATTGCATTGGGTGTTTTGGTTCTTTTTATTCGCAGTAGTTACGAAATATTCTTTGACTTGGGTTCTGGTTTCTTTGACAGTCTTACAGGTTTAATTTTCTTCCTGCTGGTAGGCAGGTTCTTTCAACAAAAAACGTATTCATTCCTTTCCTTTGAGCGGGACTACAAGTCGTATTTCCCGATTGCAGTTACGAGATTAGGCAAAAAAAGGAAAGAAGAAACGGTACAGATTTATGCCATTAAGAGTGGCGACAGGTTACTTATTAGAAATGAGGAACTAATTCCGGTAGATGGCATTCTTTTAACAGAACAGGCTCAAATAGATTATAGTTTCGTAACCGGAGAATCTGAGCCCGTTCAAAAAAGCTCTGGTGATAAAGTTTTTGCAGGTGGAAGGCAATGTAATGGAGCTATTGAAATTGAAACTTTAAAAAGTGTTTCTCAGAGCTATCTTACACAATTGTGGAGTAATTCTGTTTTCCAAAAAGACAAGACCACGACTTTTCAAACTTTAACAGACAGCATTGGAAAACGTTTTACTATTGCTGTATTAACAATTGCTGCTATTTCGGCATCTTTTTGGATGTTTCAGGACAGCAGCAAAGTATTAAATGTTTTTACAGCCGTACTTATAATAGCCTGTCCGTGCGCCATTGCCCTTGCTGCACCATTTACTCTGGGCAATATGTTACGGATTTTCGGACGTAAAAAGCTTTATCTCAAGGATAGCAGTATAATAGAGCAGTTGGCCCAAATAGATACAGCGATATTTGATAAAACCGGCACAATAACCACAACGCATTCAAGCTCAATTATTTATGAAGGTATGGAGTTAAGCGTGGAGGAAGAATCACTGCTAAAAAACACCCTTAGGGCTTCCAATCACCCGCTAAGCAGATCTCTTTATGCGCTGTTAAAAGAACACAATATAGAAACCCTGGATGATTACAAAGAATATACCGGCAAAGGAGTGCAAGGTGTTAAGGATAAAAGTGATATCAAGGTTGGTTCAGCAGATTTTGTTGGATATCAACAGCAAAGTGATTATAACAGCACTTCTGTTCATGTAAGTTCAAATGATTCATATAAGGGGTGTTTTGTTTTTCATAATAATTACAGGGAAGGAGTTTCGGAAGTTTTTAAAGAAATGGGGCGCTATATGGATTTAGCCGTAATATCTGGCGATAATGCGGGAGAAAAGACCAGGCTGGAAAAGCTTTTACCAAAGTTGACACCTTTATATTTTAATCAAAAGCCGACAGATAAGTTGGAGTTTATAAGTGAATTACAGGCTAATAACAAAAAGGTCCTAATGGTGGGTGATGGTTTAAATGATGCGGGTGCTCTGGCACAGAGTAATGTGGGTCTTGCAATTTCTGAAAACATCAATGTTTTTTCCCCTGCCTGTGATGGAATTCTTGATGCCACAAAATTTAAATATCTAAATAATTATATTCTGGCTTCTAAAAAGGCCATGAAAATTATTAAATTGTGTTTTGTTCTCTCTTTGATGTATAATGTGGTTGGGCTTTATTTTGCAGTTACAGGACAGTTAGAGCCCGTAATCGCTGCTATTTTAATGCCAGTGAGTTCAATTAGCATTGTAGCTTTTGCTACCCTTGCTACCAATATTATAGGAAAGAAATTAAAATAATTAATAAACCTGACATATGTCATTTTTTGAAATTATCTACAAATGTAGTTTTACGCCAGAATTCAGGTAGGTATGAGTGTCATTTATTTATTGCTTACAATTAGTATTGTAGTAGCGCTGGTTTTTTTTGCTGCTTTTATCATTTCTGTGCGCAGCGGGCAGTATGACGATTCGTATACTCCCTCGGTCAGAATGTTATTTGAAGATGAAGTTGTTAAAAATACAACCATAGAACCTGATACTAAAATCAAAAAATCAATCCAACTAAATAAAAAGCAAAATTTGTAATTATGGAAGTACAACAGTTCTATTACGATAACAAGATCGTAAAAAATTTCCTCTACGCCACCTTGTTTTGGGGAATCATTGGCATGCTCGTAGGATTACTACTTGCATTAATGTTTCTATTCCCAAATATCACAGATGGGATATCATTTCTTAGTTTTGGCCGACTTCGTCCACTGCACACCAATGCTGTAATTTTTGCTTTTGTAGGGAATGCTATATTTGCCGGGGTTTATTACTCTACCCAGCGTTTACTCAAAGCCCGTATGTTTAGTGACTTCCTAAGTAAGTTTAACTTCTGGGGGTGGCAAGCCATAATAGTAGCGGCAGCAATCACGCTTCCTCTTGGATATAGTACTTCTAAAGAGTATGCTGAGTTAGAGTGGCCAATTGATATTGCAATTGCGCTTGTATGGGTCGCATTTGGATGGAACCTGATTGGAACAATGGTGAAAAGAAGACAACGTCACCTCTATGTAGCCATTTGGTTCTATTTGGCCACATTCGTAACAGTAGCTGTTCTTCACATCTTCAATAGTTTGGAATTACCCGTTAGCGCATTAAAAAGTTATTCGGTATATGCAGGAGTTCAGGATGCTCTGGTTCAATGGTGGTACGGACATAACGCTGTGGCTTTCTTCCTCACCACGCCTTTTTTAGGACTAATGTATTATTTTGTTCCCAAAGCAGCCAACAGGCCCGTTTACTCGTATAGACTTTCTATAGTCCATTTCTGGTCATTGATTTTTATTTACATCTGGGCCGGACCTCACCATTTACTCTATACGGCTTTACCAGAATGGGCACAAAATTTAGGTGTGGCATTTTCAGTTATGCTTATTGCGCCTTCCTGGGGCGGTATGATAAACGGGTTATTAACCCTCAGAGGTGCTTGGGATAAAGTACGTACAGACCCAACCCTTAAATTTATGGTAGTTGCAATAACAGGTTATGGGATGGCTACTTTTGAAGGTCCCATGTTATCCTTAAAAAATGTAAACGCCATAGCACATTTTAGTGACTGGATTATTGCCCATGTACACGTAGGCGCACTGGCCTGGAATGGTTTTCTGGCCTTTGGAATGATTTACTGGATGGTGCCTAAAATGTTTAAAACAAGACTACATTCTATACCAATGGCCAATTTCCACTTTTGGATTGGCACTTTAGGAATCATATTATATGCCCTGCCCATGTATGTCGCCGGCTTTACACAAGCCTTAATGTGGAAAGATTTTAATCCGGACGGCTCCCTTGTTTACGGGAACTTCTTAGAGACGGTAAATGAAATTATGCCAATGTACTGGATGCGAGCAATTGGTGGTACCCTCTATATTGTTGGGTTTATTGCAATGTTGTACAACATAGTGGTTACTGTACGCTCGGGTAGCAAGGTGGAAGATGAACTTGCAGAGGCAGCGGCCCTAACAAGGGTGTCCAAAAAAAGAACAGCAGGAGAAACCTATCATACCTGGTTGGAACGTAAACCTATTAAATTGACAATATTTGCAACAATAGCCATTCTTATTGGAGGGATTGTCCAGATAGTCCCAACCATCCTGGTAAAATCCAATATACCAACTATTTCAAGTGTAAAACCATATTCTCCTTTGGAATTGGAAGGAAGAGATCTTTATATACGTGAAGGTTGTGTAGGTTGTCATTCTCAAATGGTCCGTCCTTTCAGAAGCGAGGTGGAACGCTATGGGGAATACGCCAAAGCGGGGGAATTTGTTTATGATCACCCATTCCTTTGGGGTAGTAAACGAACCGGGCCCGATTTATTAAGAGTTGGCGGCAAATATTCTGATAGTTGGCACCTTAATCATATGTATGATCCGCAAAGCACCTCGTCAGGTTCTATCATGCCGGCATATCAGTGGATGGTCCGCAACGAACATGATCGCAGTGGTATACAGGGAAAAATGGAAGCTATGGTAAGTCTTGGTGTCCCTTATACTGAAGAAGATATAGAAAATGCTTTTACTTCCATGGAAGAACAATCTATTCAAATAGAAGAAAACCTTTACGCCGATCCCGATTTTGTCAAATCTTATGAAGCAGATAAAAATTACGCTGCGGAAAACGGTTTGGAATTTGTGGAAATGCGTGATCGTGAGATCGTTTCACTAATTGCCTACTTACAGCGCTTAGGTACGGATATAAAAGTTAAGCAAACCGACGAATTATTGTCAGAAAATAAGTAAATCATGCTAAAATTTGTAAAAAATCACATGGAAAGTATGGAAGGCATTGCCACATATCCCATGATATCACTACTAATCTTCTTTGTATTTTTTGCCATCCTTTTTTGGTGGGTATTTACCGCCTCCAAAGAGCATATAAAAGAAGTAAGTGAAATACCCTTAGAAGATAATCAACCAAAACAATAAGAGTTATGAAAAATATGTCACCCTGGTGGATCAGAATCCCGGTAATATTCTTTATCATTTTCGGACTTATGGAGTACTTTATTGACTCCGGAGAAAAACCCGCATTTATTGAATATCCAATAACACAGTTCTTTCTATTGATGGTGTTATTGATTTTAATTGCAATTGAACTTATTTTAAAGTCTATTGAAAATGTTATGTTTCAAACTCTTTCTGCAGAAGGTAAAGAAAGGTATTTGGAATCTAAATCTAAACAATTGGAATGGAGTTGGGGTAAGAAAATGTACCAAAAACTATTAGGCTCCAAACCCGTAGAAGCTGAAGGTGAAATCATATTAGACCATAACTATGATGGCATAAAAGAGCTTGACAACAAGTTACCACCATGGTGGGTTTACCTTTTTTATGCAACCATTATTTTTGGTGTTATATACCTTATAAGGTTTGAAATTTATGGGGATTATGACCAGGATTTGGAATATGAAATGGAGGTAGCGGCAGCACAGGCCGAAATAGAAGCTTATAAAAAAACCGCTAAGGATCTGGTAGATGTTAATACCGTTGAATTATTAACGGAGGCCTCTGATATTAGCGCAGGTAAATCTATTTTTGAAGCCAATTGTGTTGTCTGCCATATGGCAGATGGTGGAGGAGGAATTGGACCTAATCTTACTGACGAATATTGGATCCAGGGGGGCGGAATTAAGAATGTATTCAATACAATATCGGAAGGTGGTCGCGCAGGCAAAGGAATGGTTTCCTGGAAGCAAACACTAAAACCGGCGGAAATGGCGCAGGTTGCAAGCTATTTACTCACTTTCCAGGGCACTACACCTGCCAATCCTAAGGCTGCTGAAGGTGATTTATGGATGGACGAGAATGCTACGCAACCAGAAGGTGCTACCGAAGAAGAGGCTCCGAAACAAGAAACGGATTCTACTTCGGTTGTTTTGAATGAATAATTCATACAAAGGTATGAATAGGGCCTAGAAGATAAAGCTATGGGAGAAAATTTCAGGGATAGTATTGGGACCATTGACGAAGAAGGAAAGCGGGCCTGGATATTCCCCAAAAAACCTAGTGGAAGGTATTATAAATATCGAAAATGGGTTAGTTACGGATTATTGCTTTTTCTCTTTGCTTCTCCATTTATTAAGATAAATGGCAACCAGTTCCTGATGTTTAATGTTTTGGAGCGGCGGTTCAATATTTTTGGATTTCCTTTCTGGCCTCAGGATTTCCATCTTTTTGTTATTTCCATGATCATTGGGGTGATTTTTATTGCCCTTTTTACAGTGGCATTTGGACGTATTTTTTGCGGTTGGATGTGTCCGCAAACTATATTTATGGAAATGGTCTTCAGGCGAATTGAATATTGGATAGATGGAGATCGCGGTGCTCAGATTCGATTGGCAAAGCAATCATGGAATGCAGAAAAAATTAGGAAAAGATTGCTAAAATGGTTTGTCTTCTTTGTAATATCCTTTTTAATTGCAAATGTATTCCTCGCTTATCTTATTGGGAGTGATAAATTAATACAATACATCACAGATGGTCCGCTCACCCATGTAAGTACATTGATATCTCTTCTCATTTTTACGGCAGTATTCTATTTTGTTTTTGCATGGTTCCGAGAGCAGGTCTGTATTATTGCCTGTCCTTATGGAAGAATGCAAGGGGTATTATTAGACAATAAGTCTATCGTTGTTGCCTATGACCATAAACGGGGTGAAGCTGAAAATGGCCGAAAGAAATTTCGAAAAAATGAAGATAGAAATGCACTTGGCCATGGAGATTGTATAGACTGTTTTCAATGTGTGAATGTATGCCCTACAGGAATTGATATCCGAAATGGAACTCAACTGGAATGTGTAAATTGTACGGCTTGTATAGATGAGTGTGATACGATTATGGAAAAAATAGATCTTCCAAAAGGTCTTATTCGCTATGCCAGTGAGGACAATATTGAAAGAAAGGCAAAATTCACTTTTAATCCCAGATTAAAAGGATACGCTGCCGTACTTACTATATTAATCGGAGTACTTATTGGAATGCTTTTCTTACGGAACGATTTGGAAGCCAATATTTTAAGATTACCCGGACAACTATATGAACATAAGGAAGGAAACATAATCAGCAATGTGTATACCTACAAACTGATAAATAAAACATCCGAAGACATTGATGATGTAAGTTTTAAACTTCTCTCACATAAAGGAAAAATAGATTTGGTATCACATCGCCGTTTTCAGGTCCCTGCACAGGAATTGGCAGAAGGCACTTTGTTTATAGAAATTAATAACGCTGCTTTAAATGGAGATAAAGACAAACTGAAGATTGGTGTATATAGCGGGGATTTATTAATTGAAACAACAACAGCCAGGTTTCTGGCACCAAGAAGTTATAATTAGGAGTATTCATTAATATGAAACAAAGCGTATGAAGTTTAATTGGGGAACAGGAATAGTGTTGGCATTTCTTGCTTTTATTGCATTTATAATGTATTTCGTCATTCTTGCCAGTACAGATAACCGTGCCAATCATGATTTGGTCACAGAGGATTATTACAAGGAAGAACTGGCTTATCAGAATGAGATTGACGCACTTTCTAATGCCAAATACTATGCACAACAGTTTAGTTTTGTACAACAGGAAGATGGGTTGGCAATTACTTTCCCTCCAAAAATGAATTATACAGAAATAAAAGGTCAAGTGTCCCTTTATAGACCATCCAATAAACACTTGGATTTTGACTTTCCTATAAGTTTATCCAATAAACATTTGCTCATACCTGACAAACGTTTGTTGGATGGTCGTTGGGATATAAAAATTTACTGGAATTATCAAGGCAAAGA
>NZ_JBATGR010000301.1:0-2129 GCF_049665975.1 Eudoraea sp. | reverse complement strand
GCAAAATCTTATGTAAATTATAAACTGAACTTATACTAGCATGAAAATTATAATTTGGATCTTAATTTTCCTTGGCACATTTGGTTTTATGGAGTTTATGGCCTGGTTTACCCACAAGTACATAATGCATGGATTTTTATGGACTTTACACAGAGACCATCATAAAAAAGATCATGGATCCTGGTTTGAACGCAATGATGCTTTCTTTATTTTTTATGCAGTTGTTAGCATGACCTTCTTTTATTTGGCTTCCTATACATCCTTCTGGTACGGATGGCCATTAGGCCTTGGAATTATGGCATATGGAGCTACTTACTTCCTGGTTCATGACATTTTCATTCACCAACGATTTAAAATGTTTAGAAATGCCAATAACTGGTATGCCAAAGGTGTACGCAGGGCTCATAAAATGCACCATAAGCATATTGGCAAAGAAGAAGGAGAATGTTTTGGTATGCTGATTGTTCCTTTTAAGTATTTTAAGAAATAAATAGGCTCAATACAGCATTCAATAAAATGGTAAATATCTAAGCTTCCGAAAGCTAGTAATTATTTTAAGAGGCCATCCAATAAACTGCGAACGCTTTGTGAGTTCCAAGCAGCAGATCCTGTCTCTGCAACAACAATATTTCCTTTTTTATCGATAACAAAAGTTGTTGGCAAAGCTGCAGAGTATAAAGTTTTTGGTGTAAAGCCAGATTCGAAATAAACCGGTAAATTGTATTTTTTCTTCATCATGAAGTTAGATACCTTTTCTTTTTTATCCCGGGCAATAAATAAAAATGTAACCTTCTCCCCATACGCGTCATATAACAATTGTAAGTCAGGCATTTCTGCAACGCAAGGTGGACACCAGGTAGCCCAGAAATTAATAAATATAACATCTCCCTTGTGTTCTGAGAGATTCACCGAACTACCATTTGAATTCACTAGTTTAAAATCATAATCCTCTAAAATCTGCTGAGCTCTCTCTTCAACAGGGACAGGATTATGAGATATTAACCTGTTAAGATATACTTTGGCTTTAAAACCTATTGGAGTAAAAAAATAAAGCGCCAATAATAGAATAATAGCAATATTGACTAGCTGTGTTTTTTTTAATTTCACTTCTAATTTATTAATTCATTGATAAGGTTATATATTGTTTTATTATCCCAATCGGCAATTCCTTCTTGTTTTACTCTAATATAGCCTTTTTTATCAATTATATAGGACGATGGCGGCTTAAGAATAGTTAAAGGGGTTCTCTCACCAATAATAAGATAGGTTACCGGAAAAGTAAATTTATTTTCAATCATAAACTCTTCTACAGGAAGTCTCTCTTCATCAGTTATAATATAAAAATCGACCTTATCCCTATATTTATCATATAGGTTCTGTATACTTTTGAGTTCTGCCGCGCAGGGCAAGCGCCATGAAGCCCAGAAATTAATAAAAACTACATTCCCTTTGGATTTTTCAAAATTGAAGAATTCCCATTTCGCATTTTTTAACTTCCAGTTATAATCTGTTATTTGTTGTTGTTCTCCAACTTCAATAACCTCCGGCCGAAAGGAAAATATTTGGTTTAATAAAACTTTACCATGATACCCAAGCGGGGTCACAAAAAAGGAAAGCACGAAAGCCATGAACAGTATATTTAGAATGGTTTTCCTGCTCACTTTCATTTTATTATGGTTTGACAAAACTAAATAACTCCCGAGAAATATCGGGAGTTATTTTATTTAATTTCATATATAATTTATGCCACATTGTCCTTCTTTATTACATTAAGAGCAGAACCTTCACGGAACCATTCAATCTGCTGCAGATTGTAGGTGTGTTTCGCCTGGATTAAATCCTTGGATCCGTCCGCATGCACAACTTCAATAATCAATGGTTTATCCGGAGTAAATTCTTTAATATCAATAAAGTTAAAGGTGTCATCTTCCTGGATAAGGTCATAGTCACTTTCATTCGCAAAAGTCAATGCTAACATACCTTGTTTTTTCAGATTGGTTTCGTGAATACGAGCAAAAGACTTTACAAGGACCGCCGCTACGCCTAAATGTCTGGGCTGCATAGCCGCGTGTTCACGGGAAGATCCTTCCCCATAATTATGATCACCAACTACAATGGTCTTTATACCC
>NZ_JBATGR010000300.1:0-2620 GCF_049665975.1 Eudoraea sp. | reverse complement strand
TTTTGTCGAGCATTCTTTTTTCAAGATCCTTTCTTGTAATAGTTCCTTTTAGGTACTTTTCTATTAATAGAGACGCTATATGTCCTGCATATCTTGAGCCATAATAGCCATTTTCAATATAAACTGCCAGTGCAATTTTTGGATTGTCGACAGGAGCAAAAGCCACAAATACAGAATGATCTGTAAGTTGTACACGTACAGTATCTATTTTTGTATAATTCTCTACAGTACCTGTTTTGCCTGCAATTTCTATTCCGGGTATTTGTACCCATCTGGCTGTACCTTTTTTATACACATCGGCCATGCCTCTAACAACAGGGTCAAAATGCTTTTTGTCAATTGTGGTATACTTGGGTTGTATGTATTCCGGAATGCTTATATCCTTACCTTCAACTTTCTTCAGAATATGAGGCGTATAATAATAACCACGGTTTGCAATAGCTGCTGTCATATTTGCCAGCTGTACCGGTGTTGCTGCAATTTCTCCCTGACCAATGGAATTAGAAATGATATAGGATGAAGACCAACGATCATCTCCATACCATTTGTCATAATACTCTTTACCCGGGATTCTTCCAGGTCTACCAGTAGGAAGATCATATCCTAAAAAATTTCCGAGGCCAAAACTATTCATATGTTTTTCCCAGACATCCTGACCTTCATCTGAAGTAGGAAATTTTTCATAAATTTTTCGAAATGTACCCGCGAAGTATGCATTACAAGATTTATAAATACCACTGTTCAAATTTCTTATTCCACCCCCGCAATGACAGCCCCTCTTTGTTTTACCTACATAAAATCCGTTATAACAGCGAATAGTTGTACTTGGCTGGATGACCCCTTCCTGCAATGCAACCAGGGCATTTAATGTTTTAAATGGAGAGCCTGGAGAGCCTTCAGCCGAAATAGATCTATCAAAAAGGGGTTTGGATATAGTATCATAATGTAGTTTGCTATAGTTTTTTGAACGTTCCCTGCCAACCAGTAATGCCGGATCATAGGTTGGTCCTGAGATCATGGCTAATATTTCACCAGTTGATGGTTCTATAGCAACAATTCCTCCCCATTTACCATGCATTAATAACTCCCCGTATTCCTGAAGTTCCTTGTCCAGAGTCAGGCTTATCTCCTTACCCTGTTCCGGAAGGGTGTCAAGAATACCAGCTTTATAGGGTCCTATATCTCTGTTGAATCTATCTTTCTGAATATATTGCACTCCTTTTCTACCTCTTAAAATTTCCTCATATTGTTGTTCTACGCCTTTACCTCCTGTTAATTCTCCCTGCACGTAATACGGATTTCTTTCCAGGTCGCGTTCATTTACCTCTCTAATATAGCCCAGGACATTAGCAGCGGCTTTGGTGTCGTAATATCTTAAAGACCTTTTTTGAATATAAAATCCATCATATTTCCTCATTTTCTCCTGAAGCATGGCATAATCTTCCTTAGAAAGTTGGGGTACTAATACCGAAGGTAATCTCGGAGAATATATTCTGGCTTTTCGGAGTTTTTGTACAAATTTTTCCTTATCAATTCCTAAAAGGTTGCAAAATTCAAGGGTATCCAGGGGCTTCACTTCCCTTGGAATCACCATCACATCATAGGCCGGATCATTTCCAACCAAAAGTTTCCCGTTTCTGTCATAGATGTAACCCCGTTAAGGATAATCGTAAATCGCCTTAATAGCCGGGTCTTCCAAGACCTGATCTGGTGAAAAGCTAAATATTTGCAAATAGGAAAGCCTACCTATAAAGGTAATTCCGATAATGATAATTATGGACGATAATAATATTTTTTTCATTGAAATTTAGCTTTCAATATTTAGCTAGAATGTCTCTTATTCTTTCTTTACACTGAAAAGTGAACCAAAAAGCAAACACAGTATTAGTGTCGCTATTCCGGTAAAAATAACTTTCTTCAAAATTAGCAGTAAATTTGATAAACTGAAAATTTCCAGAGTAAAGAAAATAACATGATGCGCTACAATTAATAACGTCAAAAATGTAATTTGTTGTACCCTGGTAGTATTAGATAATTTGAAACTTTGAAATTCGTAATTAACCCCAAAAACAAAACGCATAATTGTAGGTCTTAAATAAGCTATGGTGACCGTTGATGCTGCATGTAAAGCCATAGTGTCCGAAAAAAAATCAATGCATAAACCAAGTAAAAATCCTGTAAATATAAAAACTGATCTATTTTCCTTTATTGGATACCAATAAAGGAACAGTATGTAGACCATTGGATTTATAAAACCAAAAAAATTCAACCTGTTAAATACTAATACCTGAACAAGTACAAGTAAAGTGAATCTAATAAAATTGATAAAGTAATAATTACTGGTCATTGGCAATTTTAGCTTCGAGCTCTAAGATCTCAGGTCTGTTTTTGTTATAAATGATATAGATATTTTTAACATTGGACATATCGTTAAAAAGCTCAACATCTATACTATAAAAACTTTTAGATACATTCAGATCAAATTTTTTAATGGTCCCTATTGGAATATTCTCTGGAAAAATACTAGACATGGCCCCTGTAACTATGGTATCACCAACTAATAGAGGTACCAATCTGGGAATATCTTCCAGTTTTACCTGGTTATAGCCCCGTCCGTCCC
>NZ_JBATGR010000299.1:0-2746 GCF_049665975.1 Eudoraea sp. | reverse complement strand
TCCTAATAGTTATTTTTTGGTTAACAGCACGCGGAATGAAATAGGAACGGATTAATTTCTGTAAATTACGGAACTTGCTTATTTGTTTCTGATATACAAATGGAATTTCTTCCAAAATAACACCGGTAAATAGTGTTTTCTTATCCAATTCTATAATTGCAAATTGCCAGACAACAGCCATTTTTTTGTAGTTTACCTTAGTAATTTAAATTATGTTTTAAAGATTAAAAGAGATGGTAATAGTCTCATTTAAACCAAAGAGTTAATAGTCCTGGCACTGATCTCCAGACTTACTTGTGTTAAATATACACCAATTCTGATCTAAATCTTATCCTACATAAAGCTCTTTATTTGCTCGTTGACTTCTTCTTGAGTTGTATTATACTTATCTTTTATAAGCGATACGCTCAAAGACGTCATCCACATCTTTTAAATCGTCTGGAGTAAATTTGCCCCTTTGGTCTTCCAAACTTCTGGATGTCTTCTTTGGATCCACCTCTGATGGCCATACAGAATTAATTAAGCGAAACGGAAAGGAAAAATAAGACCGATTCAGGTATAATTAATAAAATCAATTTGAACGATTTAAAGGAAATCCAACGCTAAAGGTCAGCCTTACTTTATCTATATTATTTACCCAGGACACATCAAAATTAAGAGGTCCCAGGGGTGACTTGTAAGAGAAGGTTGCACCAGCAGACATAAGCAAGCTTGTCTCCATAATCTCTTGCCACTCTCCGTTTGGAGAAAAGGCATTTTTTATATAATCGGAAAAATCACCAAAACCAACTGAAGCAATATTAAAGTGTGGTGTAACAAAAACTTTTTTTAAGGGATTTAATTGAAGACCGAGATTTAATTTAATGAATTGATTTACATTCAATTCATCATTTCGCAACCCGGAAAATATATAACTATCTTTATTCGAACTTAGGATATTTCCGCCTAAAAAGTATTTAGCGGCATAACCGAATTCTGTAAAGGAGACATCATTGGATTGCAGCTGATCTTCAAAAATAAAACCAAATGAGGCACCAAAAATCCCGGTTAATTTGGATTGAAAAGGAATTCTTTTCTCAAACGCCACATTGATTTTTGTAAATCCGTTAGTATTTCCATTTATATCAGCAGTTAAATTATCACTAAAGGAAAGATTAACATCATTTATTAAAGATCTACCAACTCTAGCATTTAAGAAAGAACCTTTAGTTGAGAAGAAAACATCATCCAATGTATTGCGCAAATAGTGGGCATAGACTTCTACATTATTAGAAAAATAATCATGGAGTGACAAAATATTATCATCAATATCCGGATCAACTGTAGGTTTTATTTCGGTGTAATTATAGTTGATCCCAATTCCAACATAACTTTGTAAAGAGTTAATGTTTTTATTTATTTCATTATCATATAGAAAGTATCTGGATTTCATGTTATCTGTGGCATTGCCTTCTACATATACTTTTTGTATCAATTGTTCCCCGTAAAGCTCAGATCGCCACCACCATTCTTTTAATTCCCCAAAGTTTTTCTGGTACTGAACTCTAAAGTGAGGTTGTTCGGCGACATCCAGAGTTGCGAGAAACCGGGATGACTTTCCTATTACATTTCTTCCGGTATAATTCAGAATCAAACCCACACCGCGGTATGCATCATAGTGCAGGGATCCTTTTACCTGGTGCCTGGACTTTTCCAAACCGTCGATTACAATCCCAACTTTAGTATCAAGAATTATTGGGGCGTACGTAATTTGATTAAATAAATTGGTTCCCATTGCCCTGTTCATCCCTTTAATAAATTCTTTGGGAGTATATTTTTTATATTGCTTAATGTTAGTTCGGGCCTTTACCAGATCCAGGTTTTCACGGCTGATATTCTTGTAGATTATGGTATCTAAAACAAATTCAGGATTTATTTCTGGAAGTTCATGACTTTTTTTTGGATAATCCTTTAATTCATCTGCGATTGCTACCAGGGCATCCATATTTTGTAATGTCGCGATTTTACCTTCTTCATATATCTCCTTACTTTTTGCAAAATCTCCTGTGGAATAAGTCAAATTCGGGATATGATCTATTAGGATATCACATAATTCACGATTCTCAGGATTCTTAAGATTACTCGCCAACATGCCGGTTTGAAACAAAATAGTGCCTAAATTATCTAAATTTTCTTTAGGTGCCATACCGCCACCAACATCACTTCCTATTATAATATCTGCCCCCATGTCCTTAGCAACATCCACAGGAAAATTATTTAATATACCACCATCAACTAATAATGTGTTTTCATAGGGCATTGGTTTAAAAATACTAGGTATAGACATACTTGCCCTCATAGCTACTAATAAGGACCCTCCCTCTATTATTACTTCCCTTCCATTTACTATATCAGTCGCTATGGCCCTGTAGGGTATTGCGAGATTATCAAAATCATTGATTTGGTATGCCGGGTAAGTGAGAATGGATAAAAATTCTCTAAGGTTCTGATCATTTATTAGGGCCGAGTTTAATTTAGGTTTCCCTTTTCTTAAATCCAGATCCACCAGATATCTCTTAAATTCACTTTTTTCTTCTACACTCACATCAGATAAAGAAATATTGCCGCTTAAAAGATGATCCCAATTAGCACTCATTGCAATACTGGCAATGCTATCGCCAGAATAGCCCATAGCGTATAAACCCCCGACGACGCTCCCCATGCTGGTTCCAATGACTAGATCAGGAACTATGCCCAGAGAATCCAG
>NZ_JBATGR010000298.1:0-12760 GCF_049665975.1 Eudoraea sp. | reverse complement strand
AGTTACTTTTTTTGTTTTTTTTGCCCTTTTTGTCATCCTTATTAATAATATTTTGGACAGCCTTTCCAGGAACAATTCTGGTAAACCCATGAATTAATCCTTGAACAATATAATTAATTGGTGAGCGATTTACGTTCCTTTTAGTTTGATAGTCGGCGACAAGGTATTTGTCCTGGCCAGGCATATTATTTGCCCGAATTGCGGTATTGGCAATTGCAGAAAGCAACACCTTTTTCTTAGATTTATCCTTGCTCTTTTCACTAGTTATTTTCACATGTAAGTTACTATAATCAAATACTAGTTTGTTTTGGGATTGGACTGCACCGGCATTCATATGAAACTTAATCCGGCTCATTTGTCCGGTTACCATTTCAACACCAGCCAGGGGTTTTAAGGTGGGGTTTAAGCTGGTCAAATCCATTGCTGCAACATCTACGGCTAATGAAAATGTTTCTTTATCATATGGAACACTTAAATCAATATTAATTCCGGCTTTACCTTCAAGGTTGGCACTAATTTTTGCGTCTAATTGACCTTTATTTATTTGTTCTTTTGGCATGTTAGTGATGCCGGTTATGGTTCCATTAATTTCCTGAATTTTAAGCGATCCTGATTCACTTTTTTTAACTCCAAGTTCACCATAGGTCACGGAAGAATTCGAAATTTGAATGGAGTCTATTAAAATTGCCATAGGAATTGCGTTAATAATACCTTGAAACATAGGTTTAGCTACATCCGGAGGCCTGGGAATATTCTTATTTCTTTGGAGTTTAATGTTCAGTTCGTCAACAGAAACCTTTTGGGCTTCAATATCTAATTGTGTATAAAAATTACTTGATGGTTCAAGCTTATGTATACCAATTTCTTTTACATTTAACTCAATTATATCGTTTTGGACACCAACGCGTTTACTAACTTCAACCCAATCTATTGAATAGCCCAGGGAAATATCATTCAGTAAAATCTCTTTGTCCATCAGGTTATAATGAAAACTACCTAAGCTAATATCTGTATAGTCGTTTGGTTTGAATGTTACACTATCTATATCTATATTTAGATTGCCCACTTGAAATGGTATTAGGTTTTTGAATTTCAAAGAATCAGTTTCTATTTCAGTAGCCAGTATATTTAATCGCTTTACCTGACCTTTTATGTCTTGTGAAACAGGATCTATTAAAACAATTGAACCATTTTGAATGCGAAAACTGTTTAGATCCGCACGTGATATTATATCACCAAACATTACTTGCAACCCTTTTCCGCTGGTACTTTTAGTAGTATCTGCACTAAGTGTCACTTCAAATATTGGTTGTTCGAAGGCAATCTCATCTAAATTTAATTTTTTGCCAAACAACAATTCTCTCCATACTATTCCATTAATGGTAGCGTAATCTACATGTCCTGTAATTATGGTTCCGTTTCCAGGGTTTAAAGGTTCAATCAGGACTTCGTCTAAAGTTACCCCTTTAAAAAAAGTGTCTAAATCAAAATCAGAATACGTAATGTTGTAAGCTCTTTCAGGATTAGAATTTATCCTATCCTGGAATTTCGATTCAATCCTCCATTCCAGTCCCTTCATAATCAGGAATAATATTCCTAAAACTACTAGTACTCGAATGGTGATCTTTTTCATTTTATTAATGGTTTTCTTTGTACTCTAAATTTAACAAAATCTGGACTTAATTTTGTTTACTAAAGTCTGTGCTAATTTCTTCTTACTTTCAATGGTCCATCCAGCAACATGTGGAGATAGAATAACATTCTCGGCTTCTATCAGATATTGAAAGGCTTCCGGGAGTTCGTGCTGAGTAAACATGTCCTCAAACGATGTTTTTTCATATTCCAGAACGTCTAATCCTGCACCTAATATTTTACCAGATTTTAAAGCGGTAACAAGGTCTTTGGTAACTATACATTTTCCTCTTGCGGTATTTAGCAACCAAAAAGGTTTTTGAAATGCATTGATAAACTCAGTGTTAATCATTCCCAGGGTTAGATCAGTTTGAGGTACATGAAGGCTTATTACGTCTGATCTTTGCTCCAATTCCATGATCCCTACCTGCCGGGCATTTTCATCAGACACCCCCCCAACAATGTCATAGCAAATTACTTCGACATCAAAACCATTGAGTTTTTTAGCAAAAGCTTTTCCCGTATTACCATAACCGATTATACCAACAGTTTTGCCATCAAGTTCTACCCCGCGGTTTCCTTCCCTGTCCCAGATGCCGTTTTTTACTTCACGGCTGGCTTTGGCAAGATTATTAAAAAGGGCCAACAATAACCCCAGGGCATGTTCCCCAACAGCATTCCGGTTGCCTTCGGGCGCGGCCGCCAGAAAAATTTCTTTATACCTGGCATAATCCACGTCAATGTTTTCCAAACCGGCCCCAAGTCTACCTATAAATTTGAGGTTTTGTGCTTTGTCCAAAAAGGTTTGGTCTATGGCAAATCTACTTCTGATAATTAGCCCGTCATAGAGGTGAATTGTCTTTTCAACCTCAGATTTGGGTGCAGAATATTCTTCAACATTCTCAAAACCGAGGGCGTTGAATTCTTCTATGAGCAAAGGATGGTTGACGTCTAGGTGGAGGATTTTCATTCTTTTTTAAATTTTTGGATATTCGGTTTGTGTTCTTGCGTGCTGCACGTTTCCTGTATGGGCCGTTGTTAACTTCTCGAAGAGCAATAAATGTACTTCTTCATTATTCTTTGTAGACGGATTGTGTTCTACCCCTTTCGGAATAACTATGATTTCACCTTCTTTCACAGCCTCTGTCCGGTCTCTGAATTGCATATATAAGGTACCCTTTAACACCTGAAATAGTTCATCCTCATTTTCGTGGGAATGCCATACAAACTCTCCCTGAATCTTTGCCAGGATTATCTGCATATCATCTACCTGGGCTATTTGATGCGGGTGCCATGTTTTACTAAATGCAGCATGTTTCTCCTTTAAATTTATAGCTTTCATTTCTATTTACTTAAGTCTAATTTAGTATAGAATATATTTTACTCCTTTTTGGTTTCAGGCTGGTCTTTGACGTCAAATTCAAAAATATCATTTCTGGCGTAATGCCCTATTACATCAAAATCGAGTTTGTTTAGCTGAATTTCTTCAAGATCTATTTCAGCCACAACAACTCCGGCTTTATCATATAAAGGACCGGCAAGAATTTTTCCGTTAGGAGCCACTATAACACTGCCTCCGCGACACATTGTTTCGGGTTCATGGGCAACAAGCGACTGGTAGCTTTCGGGATACATAGATTTGGTAAAATACTGGTTGCAACCTAGTATATAGCATCTGCCTTCCAAAGCTATGTGCTGCATTGTGGAGATCCATTCTTCCCTCGCATCTGCAGTAGGGGCTATATAAATCTCAACACCTTTCCTGTACATCGACATTCTGGCAAGAGGCATATAATTTTCCCAGCAGATCAAGCCTCCCAACTTGCCTATTTTAGTTTGATAGGTAGTTAATGATTCACCGGAAGCTTCTGCCCAGACAATTCTTTCGGTACCCGTGGGTTTAATTTTCCGATGGGTACCCAGTAATCCGGAAGTTGGAGATATATAGAGCATTGAACAGTAAAGACTGCCACTTATATCGTCTTTTTCAGTTACACCTATTACCAGGTAAATTTTATTTTTTTTTGAAATGTCTTCGAGTCTTTTAAGGTCTTCACTCTGCACATTGATGCTGTTTTCATAGTATTCAGCATAAAGCTTGCGCCCCTTTTCAGATCTGCTGCCTATGGTGGCACCGAATGTAAATCCTCTTGGGTAACCCGGAATAAAAGATTCGGGAAAAACCAATAAATCACATCCCTTTGCTGCATATGTTTTGGTGATCTGCTCAATTTTAGAAATTGTTTGCACCTTATTAAAAAAAACAGGGCTTTCCTGGACTAATCCAACTTTTATTAGCATAGACTGAAATTCTTAAATAGAATTTATTTTAGATTTCGGGGACTCTAAGGTATCCAATTTTAATAAAAGTGAAGTCTAAATTCCCAAAATAACTTTCGCTATCCAGAAATAAATGAGGATTCCGAAAATATCATTACTCGTTGTAATAAAAGGACCGGTAGCAATAGCCGGATCTATACCCCTTTTATCTAGAAACAAGGGAATAAAGGTTCCTATTATTCCGGCAACGATGATTACTACAACCAGGGATATTGAAATGGCGAGTGCTGCAGGAAAATTGCCTTGCCAGAACCAGGTAAAAAGCAAAAGTACCAGAGCCAGGATAAGACCATTCAATGCAGCCAGAAACATTTCTTTAATCAGTCGATTACTTATGCTTCCCTTAAGATCATCATTAGCGAGCCCCTGTACAATAATCGCACTGGATTGTACTCCAACATTACCCGCCATCGCTGCAATCAAAGGTGTGAAAAAGAAAAGGATTGCATGCTTGTTTATCATTTCTTCAAAACCTCCCATGATGGCAGCCGCGCCAATACCGCCTAAAAGCCCTAAAAACAACCAGGGCAAACGGGCTCTTGTCAAATCCCAAATACTATCATCGGCCTCCACATCCTGTGAGATACCTGCTGCCAGCTGGTAATCTTTCTCAGCTTCTTCCTTTATAACATCTACGATATCATCAATGGTAATTCTACCAACCAACCTGCCAATCTCATCAACTACGGGAATGGCTTCAAGGTCGTATTTGGACATAATTTTAGCTACTTCCTCGGGTTTTTCATTTACGTTAACCCTATCCACTTTTGGAATATAAACATCTTTGATCGGAGATTTAGTGGAAGTGGTTAAAAGATCCTTAAGTGAGAGTCTGCCTTTTAGTTTGTCATCATCGTCTACCACATAAATAGAGTGCACCCTAGTAACATTTTCGGCCTGGGCTCTCATTTCTTTTACGCAGGTAAGTACGTTCCAATTTTCATTTACTTTTACCAACTCCTTGGCCATAAGTCCACCTGCAGAATCTTCATGGTAGCGCAAAAGATCTACAATATCTTTGGCATGTTCCCGGTCTTCTATTTCCGAAATTACTTCTTCAACTATTTCCTGTGGAAGCTCTCCCACAATATCAGCAGCATCATCTGTGTCCAGTTCATCTAATTCTTCCGCTATTTCCTTGGAAGATAAATTATTAAGAACAGCCTCCCGCATATCATCATCCAATTCAATGAGTACGTCGGAGGTTTTATCACTATCCAGAAGTTTAATAAGATAGGTAGCTGATTCTTCACTAAGATCATTAGCTATTTCTGCAATATCGGCATAATGGATCTCTTCCATGAAAGACTTTAAATCTGTGTCTTTCCCGGATTCTATAAGCAGTTCAATTTCTGCCAGTAGCTCATCTGTGAGTTTAAATGGAGTCATCATCTATCTTCTTGGTCAGCGCGATAAATTGGGCAACTGCCAATTCTTCGGGACGCCGGTCAAAGATAGCATCTTCTTTTAGATTATCAGAAAGGTTAAATATTTTTAAACTGTTTCTTAAAGTCTTACGTCGCTGGTTAAAACCTGTTTTTACTACTCTAAAAAACAATTTTTCATCGCAATCCATTGTTAAATCATCTTTTCTTACAAGTCTTAATACCCCCGACTCAACTTTTGGAGGGGGATCAAAAACCTCCGGATTTACATTAAAAAGATATTCGGCATGGTAAAATGCCTGAACTAATACAGATAGAATACCATAGGTTTTATTTCCTTCTTTGGCACAAATTCGCTGAGCCACCTCTTTTTGAAACATTCCTGAAAATTCCGGAACCCTGTTCCGAATCTCCAATAACCTGAAAACAATCTGAGTAGAAATGTTATATGGGAAATTACCGGTAATGGCAAAAGGCTCCATATTAAACAAAGTTGAAAGGTCGTATTTTAGGAAGTCGGCCTGTATTACCTCAAATGAATTATTTTGCTGCAGAATTTCATTGTGTTCCAACTGAAAGCTATGATTGAGGTAAATGACAGATTCTTCATCCAGTTCCATGGCTACAAGGTTCATAGAGCGCTGCAACAAATATTTTGTAAGGAATCCTGTACCGGGACCAATTTCAAGTACATTGGTATAACCTTCCATAGAAAGGGTATACGCTATTTTTTTGGCAACTTCTTCATCTTTAAGAAAGTGCTGCCCCAGATATTTTTTAGCTTTAACCGGGCTTTCTACTTGGTAGTCACTCTTCTTAAACGAGCTGTGCTTTTTGCGTTTTTTGGCCATAGTCTAGTTCGGTTGCGGGGTAGAGCTTACATAAGCCCAGGCACTTTTGCCGGAGTTCAGGACTACTTTAATTCTTTTATAGGCCGGGCCTTCATATTTGTCAACTTCCAATATTTCTTCGTTACTACACATATAAACTCTGCCATTCACAAAATCAGAAGGCTCCTTTGAACTTTGCATTACAGGATAAACACCAACTACTTTTTCATCTGATAACTTATAACCAAAAAGGGTATCATTAAAACCGGAGAGTGTTCTTGAAAAAACGGTCAGTTGTATATTTTCCTTTTGTAAGGTACCATAAGTAAAAAGATATTCTGTAGCATTTAATCTATGTGCGGTATACTCTTTAATAACAGCCAGTTCTGTTCTGAAGGCAACAAATTTATTTCCGAAATGCTTTGATACTTCCTCGCGCATTCTTTCGGCATCCTCTGCGTAATATTTTTCTAAAATTTCTTTGTTTTCAGCGGTGTATTGTATGGAATAAGTAATACCACCCATTTCTTCTTCTAAAAGTACTTTTGCCATCTTGGCCTTAATGAATTTTCCTGTCTCCAGCACCTCCGGTATATGCTTTTCCTGCATCCATTCCAACCATTTATCATGAACAGATTCATCTATATTAATAGTTACATTGTAGATTATCATACATCAAATATTATATGTCAGTAAATGCAAATTTAGTTAATACTATCGCCACGTAATATTCGGAAATTTTTGCGTGCCAGAGGAAAGTAATAGCTGTCCTGATAATTATAAATTATTTTCTCGTAATGTTCTTTAGCTTTTTCAGGTTCATTTAAGATGTTCCTATAGAGCTCTGCAAGGGCAAAATGAGCGTCATCGGCCAGAATATCATTTCCATAAAACTCAACAATTTTAAGATAGTTAAATTCCGCCCCCTTATAATCTTTGATAAGTTCCAAAAGTTCTCCTTGTTTTAAAAGTGCCTCATCTTCTATTTTTTCTCCCTTATGATTTGTGAGAATATCGTCGAAGACTTTAATTGCTTCATTCGTGTTCTGCTGATAAGACAAGAGGTCCGCTCTGGCATACTTCTTTAATGCAGTCTGCGTTGAATCTTCCAGAGAATTATCTGAAATTAAAAGGCTTAACTGCATGGCATCGTTTGCGATAAGTTGCGAAGTTGAGCCTCTTAGGACCTTTAATTGAGTAAATGCCCAATCAAAATCTCCCTTGTAAAAACTGGTCTGAGCTACTTTAAATCGGGCATCCTGACCTAAAACATCATTTTTTAAACTTTTTTGGACCTGGGAAAAATTAATAAGTGCTTCATTGAACTTCTGATCAAAAACAAGGATATCTCCAAGGGCAAGTTTTACATAAGCTTTACTAAAGCGTTCCAGGGGGAGATCTAAACATTTCTTGAGGATAGCAACTGCCTCCCGGGGTTTACCTTTTTTAAAAGTGAGAAAATTGGAATAGGCAATTTGCAATTGTAAAGTGTGATTTTCATAGCCATATACTTCCATCAATGATTCAAACTGCCTTTCTAATTCATCAAGTTGCTTTGCGCTTGCATCCAAAAGTTCAATATCAATTAAGCTCAGGCGTGCGTTGAGTTTGATTACCGGATCATTTGAATTTTTATCGATATAGGTAAAAATTCCTTTTGCCTCTTCTACAGCATTGTCCTCCAACGCAATATCGCCCAGTCCAATCAAACGTTGAAGTGCAAAAGCCCCCGATCTTTTATAGATTGCTTTTTCCTGATTAAAGGCACTGTTGTATTGCCTTTGTTGCACAAACAACCAACTCAGGATTTCATTCCATAAGATATCCGGATTTTTTTGAGCCTTTTGCAGCAGTATTTTTTTAAGTTTAAGGTTATTAGGATTCTCTGGGTCTGAAGTAATAAAATTATCAAGATTTCGAAGTACATTGGTCTGGGTAGCCTTTCCAGCAGAGATTAATTCCAAATAGGAGTCGTACATCCTTTCTATATCTCCTTGTTCTCCATAAATACGGGCCATTTGAAAATTATAGTCTAACTGCGGATTAAGCTCCATAGCCATTGAGTAGGCCCTAAGTGAATAGTCTAAAAGCGCATAGCGCTGAAACCTGAACCCTATTCCATAACCATAATTTGGATTTATCTCAATTTTTGAAAGTGCAATTTCATAATTCTCTTTAGCCTTTTCTTTCTGATCCTGTAGAAGGTAATTATACCCCAATTCAATATAAACAGTTGGGTATGGGTTACCAGATTCTATTTTCTTTAAAAGAAAGGCCTGGGCTTCTTCATACTTTTCCAGCTGTTGGTAGCAGGCAATCAGACCTTCTGCATAATCTGTGCGTCTGGGGTTTTTTTCTGCCAGATTTTTATAAAAGACTGCCGCTTTCTTAAATTCACCATCTTGGAAATACTGCTTAGCCAGAAAATCTTCCTGAGTCCAGGATTGGAAGGTACAGATAAGACAAATAAATAATAAGGCAAATCTCATATTGGAAATTTATCAAATTTAACCAAGCTCTATAAAAAACACTGTCAAAGAAAACATAATATCGCTGAACTGAGCTTTTTCCCGAATTGATTCAACGCCAATACAAGTTATAAATAAGGAGCTTCACCCAATAGGTACATCAGGTAAAATAATTTAATCTATCTTACTAAAACCTGTATAGGGTACAAGGATATCCGGAATGTTTATCACGTCTGCGGTCTGATAATTTTCAAGGATCCCTGCTAAAACCCTTGGTAAAGCCAGTGAACTGCCATTAAGTGTATGAGCCAATTGTGTTTTGTTGTTTTCATCTCTGTATCGAAGCTTTAATCTGTTTGCCTGAAAAGTTTCGAAATTAGAGACAGAACTAATTTCCAACCAGCGGTCCTGAGCAGTTGAAAACACCTCGAAATCATAGGTAAGGGCCGATGTAAAGCCAAGATCGCCTGCACAAAGTCGTAAGACCCTGAAGGGCAACTCTAATTCCCTTAAGATATTTTTTACGTGTTCTACCATAGCATCGAGTGCCTGGTAAGAATTATCCGGACGTTCTACCCGTACTATTTCTACCTTGTCGAACTGATGCAGACGATTGAGCCCCCTTACATGTGCCCCGTAACTCCCTGCTTCCCTTCTGAAACAAGGTGTATATGCTGTATAGCAGATAGGGAGATTATTTTTATCAAGGATAGTATCTCTTAAAATATTGGTGACAGGTACTTCGGCTGTCGGTATAAGGTAAAGATCATCTTCAGTAACATGGTACATCTGACCTTCCTTATCAGGAAGTTGTCCTGTGCCATAGCCGGAAGTCTCATTCACCAGGAAGGGCACCTGCATTTCAGTATATCCGGCTTCAGTATTTTTATCTAAAAAATAGGCAATCAAGGCTCGTTGTAAGCGAGCGCCTTTACCCTTGTAAACAGGAAACCCTGCCCCGGTGATTTTAACGCCCAATTCAAAGTCTATGATGTCATATTTTTTTGCCAATTCCCAATGTGGCTTGGCATCGCCACCCAACACAGGAATATCTCCTTCCCGGAAGACTTCTTCATTATCTTCTTCACTATTTCCGGCCGGGACAGATTCATGCGGAACATTAGGTATTTGATACAGTTCTTCCTCCAGCTCATCTGCAACAGAATTCAGTTCTTCGGTTAGCTTCTTAGAATCTTCTTTTAGTTGGGTTGTTTTTTGTTTAATCTGGTTTGCTTCTTCCGCTTTTCCACTTTTAAAAAGCATCCCAATCTCTTTAGAAAGTTTATTGCCTTCTGCCAGTATATTATCTAAATCTGTTTGCAGTGCACGTCTTTTTTCATCAAGGCTAAGTACCTTATCCAAGTGAAATTCTGCATCAAAATTTCGTTTTTTTAAAGCTTTTGCAATATGAACTTTATTTGTTCGTAAGGCTTGTAACTGCAACATATTAAGATGTTTTAAGGCGCAAATTTAGGGTTAAATGATTAATGTATCAATTTGGAATGGCAACATTTTATTTTAGCACCCATATTTAGGCAATAAAAAGGATTCCTATTTAGAAGACGGTAGTTCGGCTTTGGGTTCTGTAGAGGGCAAAATCCAGTTATTATGCCAAAAATAGGCCCATCTTTCTGAGGCGAGATCTACGTCAGGATCTATAAAGGGCTTTAATTTACTGCCATTTACCCGGACTCTGGAATTTACATAAACCGAAATATCCTCACCGTCTTCAGAATAAATTTTCTTAAGGTACTGCGCAAACTGCCAAATAAAATCGGGATATGCAGAAATTCTGCTTCTTTGCTTTTTTGTTAAATAGTCAGCGAGATTTACATTAATGACATTACCATTATCATTATTGATCACTTTGAAACTGATTATACCAGACCTGCTTCTCAGCATCATCCTCCAACTCAATCTATGTCCCTCCTCTGTCCACAATACATCATCTTTAATAAAATGGTGTCTTACAGGAAGAAAAAGCTGTATTGTAAAGTAAATTCCAAATCCTAATAGAAAGAGGTTTCTGTATTTGGGGATAATGACTTCAGAAGGTTCCTGTGAGGGTTTCTTTTTAAAGAAAACCTGCCTTATAGTTTCGGGCTCAAAAAAGAATACAGTAAAAGCCAGCGCAAGGTAAGGGAAGATCCCAATTTGAAATACAACCGAATTGAAGAGGTGAAAGAAAATGGCTAAGGCAAAAGCAACTTTTCTACTTGGTTTCCAGAGCAAAGCAGGAACTATGAGTAAATCGAATAAAATCCCCATGACGGAAATAAATTTATGCACCCAGGATTGCTGCAACAAATCGCCTATGAGCCAATAATGAGCTTTGTTTTGCATCAGAATTCCGACAAAACTAAAATCGAGCCAATCGGCGTATAGTTTGGCCAGGGCCGCATACGTATAAACAATAAAAAGTTGTAGTACAATAATCCATTTTACATAGCTGTACATGTTCTCATGCCTTATCTGTGGCTTAGCCCTGGCATCAAATGAATATGCCTGGTTAGCAGGTAAAAAGCACATGATCAGGGAGATTAGTACCAACAAATAATAGTGATTGTTGTATGATGTTTTTTGCATCAGATAAACCGATGTCCAGAGCAGCGTAAATGAAAATATACTGAGTCTGTACTTATAACCAAGAGCAATGAAAATTCCCAGGGTACCCATAATGAAAAAGTAGATATACATCCCCGAACCTGGTAAGGGTTGTAACCATTCAAAACCAATAAAGGAGAAGGTAAATTTGGGCTCTATCAAAGTTCTCCGGACCCATCCTGTTAGAATGGCACCATAGCATTCCAGGCTAATGAGAATGCCTAAAAATATGCGAAAAATTATTAAGGGACTATTGTCTATTCTTTTAAAGAAAAAGGAATTCAACATCTAGCTTGATATTATGGAAATTGAAGTTTTTTTATCTTTTAGCAATTGTGCTTTAAGTTCCTCCAGAGAGTTGAACTTATGTTCATCGCGGATGCGCTCCAGGATATCTACCTGGATATTTTGTTCATACAAATCTGCGTTAAAATCAAAAAAATGGATTTCAATGCTCTTTGAAGAGCCATCTACGGTAGGGTTAAAGCCGATATTCATCATCCCGTAATAAAGCTTGTCATTAAGAATGCTTTTTACAACGTAAACTCCGTTTTTAGGGATGAGTTTATATTCTTCTGCAATTAATAAATTAGCTGTAGGAAAGTTTAATTGTCGTCCAAGTCCTTTACCTTTTTTAACATCACCTGTTAGCATGTAGTTATACCCGAGGTATTGATTGGCAGTCTTTATATCTCCTTCTAAAAGTGCATTTCTGATTTTTGTAGAACTTACAGAAACATCATCTATTTCCTGTGCCGCAATTTCTTCAACTTCAAAATTGAACGTATTTCCAAAAGCGAAAAGATCCTGGATATTGGCATTTCTGTTGCGGCCAAAGCGGTGGTCATAACCTATTATAATTTTTTTTGCCTTTAATTCATTTACCAGGATGTCTCTAACGAATTCTGTGGAAGAAAGGCGTGAGAATTCCAGTGTGAAGGGATGAATAATTAGGTAATCAAGCCCAATACGTTCTAAAATTTTGATTTTTTCCTGGATGGTATTCAGAAGACTTATTTTTGTGTCTTTTTGTAAAACCATCCTGGGATGCGGGAAAAAAGTAAGCACCGTAGATCGCAGACCAGTTTTTTTGGCATCATTTATGAGGTGTTCAAGTATTTTTCTGTGACCTATGTGAACACCGTCAAAAGTGCCAATAGTAATAGCAGTTAGATGCTTTTTATCGTAATTGGAAATGCTTTGAACTGTGACCACACAAATAAAATAATAAAAAGGCTTATTTTTAAAAGTTTAAAATTCCCTTGATGCTAACAAAACTACGTCTTGTTTTATCAATTACCATAATATTTCTCTCCTTTTATGGATCTGCGCAATCCAAATATTGGGGCCAGGAGATTACCCCCACTAAGATAATTTCACCTTCGCTATCCAATCCGGACGTAACTAAAGTTAAGGTTTTTCAATTGGACCAGGCATCCTTATATAAGGAACTTTTATCTATATCTACCCTAAAGAATGAAAACGGAATAGTTTATTTTCC
>NZ_JBATGR010000297.1:0-15119 GCF_049665975.1 Eudoraea sp. | reverse complement strand
ATCGCTGGCAGTCCGTAAAATCTAAGCTGTATTTTGTTTTATCAATAAAATTGGGTATTACCTCAATTTCCTTTTTAATATCGAAAAAGTCTAATGTTTTTTGTTTTAAATCATCTGATACTGAGGTTACTACATCGCTTTTGTTAATGCTAAAGTTTACCGCAGGTTTGTAAAAAGGATGGTTCCCAACAAGGGTAATATCCGTGCCGTGCAAGGTTGTAATCATAGGTACAAAAATACCTTCTTCTTCCAGTATTTTCTTGGCCATATAACCCGCATAGGCATGCGGTATGGCATAGTGAACATGAAGTAATTCTATACCGTAAAGCTTAATTGTATCAACGAGTTTACTCGAAAGCGCTAATTCATAAGGTTGGTAGTGAAAAAGAGCATATTCAGGAACATGTACTTCATGGAAATGAATCTTATTACTCAATAATTCAAGTCGAACCGGTTGCCTGTATGTTACAAAATGTATTTCGTGTCCTCTATTGGCCAAGGCTATCCCTAATTCTGTAGCAACAACACCACTCCCACCAAAAGTCGGGTAGCAAACTATAGCTATTTTCATTTAATTAACGGTTTTAACGCTGTGCATCAACTATTTAAAAGTTCAGAAAACGAAACAACGCAGCTTTAATACAAATCTAATATTTAATTTCCTGCCTCATTGATAAGAGAATCATAAATTGCTTTTTGAATTCTTGTTCTCAACTCAGATTTCACCAAAAGTCTGTTTGTAGCAGATGGGTAGGTTCTGTTTGATAGAAAAACATAAACTATTTCTTCTTCCGGATCTGCCCATGTAAAAGTCCCCGTAAAACCACTATGTCCAAAACTTTTTCTGGAGACGCAACCACAGGTTGGGCCCTTCTCTACGAGTTGGGGCTTATCAAATCCTACTCCACGTCGTACATTTTTATCACAGAAATAGCATTTATTGAATTTTTCTATGGTCCGATCGTCTAAAAATCGATCACCTCCGTAATATCCTCCCTGAATATACATTTGCATAATTTTTGCCACATCGTTGGCATTACTGAACAAACCCGCATGACCTCCTACTCCACCTTGCATTGCTGCACCCATATCGTGTACATATCCCTGAACAAGCTGATATCTGTAATAGGTATCCACCTCCGATGGGACAATCATATTGACTGGGAATTTTTCCAATGGATTATATGTGGTATAGTTAGCTCCGAGAGGTTTGAAAAGGAAATTATCCATTAAATTATCCAAGCCGGAATTATAGCTGTCTTCAATATATTTTTTAAATATATAGTAAGGAACATCACTATAACGGTATCTGTTCGACTTAAGATTTTGTCTCCCTATTCGATCATAAATAGAATCTTTATAAGCGTCTTGCAGATACATATTGTCGGTAACCTTTATAGAAAATCCATCTGAGGGGGTATTTCTATAGAATTCCGGAGAAGGCCTCCTCTTATTATTTAATGTCTTCAAATAGAATGCAATCCAGGAGGGTAGTCTGCCGTAATGACTTAATGATTTCAGCACAGTTACATCTTTAAGTTCGGTATCCGCATATTCCGGTAATAAATCCTGAAAAGTATCATTTAGGGCTATTTTGCCATCTTCTTCCATCTTCATAATGGCAGGAAGGGTAGAGAGTATTTTTGTGAGCGAAGCAAGGTCGTAAATGTTATTAGTGGTTAATTCTTTTTTAGATTCATAAGTGGGCTTGCCAAAAGCTTTATTATAAATTACTTTTCCCTTTCTTGCAATCAGTACCTGAGCCCCCGGAAACATTAAAGAATCTAACCCATTTTGAACCAGGCGATCTACCTCAGCAAGTTTTATAGAACTCATCCCTACCCTTTCGGGTGTACTGTATCCTAAACGCAGTAAAGATTGGGTTTTAACCGAAGTATTGACGGGAAACTCAGAACTTACCGAAACCGGCAATACTCCTTTGGCACCTACTGCTCCAAACAAGACCTCAGCTGCTTTCTGCTGAGCAAGTCTACTATTTTGATAAGCCATAACAATACCATCTATATAATTAAAAGATGTAACATCTATTAGTGCATAAGGCTTGGCAAATACTGTAAGCACAACGTTGGAAGTCCTTTGCCTGGAAATTTCCTGCAGCCAAAAGAGTTCTTTTTGAGAAAATTTATATGGTTTCCATGGGCTTTCGTTGCTTTTATGCAAACCAATAATGATTAGATTAAAATCAAAAAGCTTCCTCTTAAGGGTGGCAATATCTTTGCCATTTACCTGCGTTACTTTTGCGTACTTATTTAAGGTCTCCAAAAATGGTGTATTTACACCATCACCAAATTTTACATAGGCAATTTTCTTATTTTCAAGTTTTTTGATACCAATAAGGTTTAGCTTATCGCTAAGTACCGTAATTGCACTCTCTATTGCCTCTTCATAGATTACATCATTTTCAGGGCTATTGAGGTCTTCAATGAGGTACTTTGTATCTATTGGACTGTAGTTGTGTAAGCCCGCTTTGAATTTGGCCATTAATATTTTTTTCACGGAATATCCAAGGCGTTGCTCAGATATAAGCCCATTCTGATAGGCCTTTAAAAATGTATCTTTACTTTTTTTAAAATCCTTGGGCATAAGTAAAATATCATTGCCAGACAAAAATGCTTCTAACTCGGTTATCCCGTTACTTGCAAAGTCCGAGACTCCTTTCATATTGAGGGCGTCAGTAAATATCAGCCCTTCAAATTTCAATTCATTTTTAAGCAAATTTGTAATTATATTTTTGGATAAAGAAGAAGGCCGCTTATTTTCAGGTTCCAATTCCGGTACATTTAAATGTGCAACCATAACACTGCTAAGCCCTTCTTTTATAAGTCTTTTATAAGGATATAATTCAATGCTGTCTAATCGTTGCCTTGTGAAATCTAATGTAGGCAGGGATTTATGTGAATCTACAAAAGTATCCCCATGACCAGGAAAATGTTTCCCGCTTGAAAGCACTCCTGCTCTTTCCATTCCTTTCATAAAAGCAATCCCCTTTAATGCAACATTCTCCCTGTCTTCACCAAAAGATCGATTTCCAATAATTGGGTTTCTGGGATCTATATTTATGTCGATATCAGGTGCGAAATTTATATGAACCCCAAGTCGATTTGCATGCCTGCCTATTTGATGCCCCACTTTTGAAACAATTGCAGTATCTGCTATTGCGCCCAGGGTCATATTCCATGGGAACGCGTAAGTTGAATCGAGCCTCATTGCCAGGCCCCATTCAGCATCCATTCCAATTAGAAGAGGTATTTTTGATAAGGATTGGTATTCATTAGTGAGTTTAGCTTGCCGCATAGGGCCTCCTTTGGAGAAAATCACTCCTCCTATCGCATGATCTTTTATTAGTCCCTTAATTCTTTGCGCTGCGGCTTTATCTTCCTCAGATGTTGCCAATACCATAAACAATTGCCCAATTTTTTCTTCAAGGGACATAACACTATACCTATCATTGACCCACGCTATCTGGGACAAGGTATCAGATGTCACCAGCGGTGAATATTGACCTCGGGCAACCAGTAATAAAGCAAAGAATAGAAAAGAAAGTAGGTATTTCCCCATAAATATTAAATTCTAGGTAACAACTTAAAACAAAATTAAATATTGTTTTTTTGTTAAACAATGCAGCCGTGGTGGGATATTAGAGTGCCAAAAGAGTCTAATCGGGCTATAAACACAATTTTATAAAAAACGACCATGCCAACTATCAGACGCCGGTACTTCCCAATTATTTATATATTCATATTTATTGGTAACCAAATTATTAAAAACTATTGTGTTTTTAGAAACTGCCTTATCCTTAGCCATTTTCTTAAAATCTCCTAATGGTTTATATGCAATATGTATGCCTTGTTTATAGGAAACATTCATTTTATCCAATAAAACTACATCATATTTCTTTTCGAGCTGTTGGATAAAATGTACCGAGGCATCAATAGAACATCCTGAAGCTGAGGCAAAATCCTGATCCAAAGCAATTATAATGAAGCGTTTATATTTAATTTCATACCCTGCCCTAAGGTCGCTTCCATGGGCTGTCCATTCAGATATAAATCTGTCCAGGGCAGCTGTTATTTCAACAAGTTCTTCTTCTGAAAAACTTCTGTTAGCCTGGTAAATCCAAACTCTTGCCGTTTCGGTTAATGAATCAAAATTTACCAGCATCTTTTCTTTTGCATTTCAATTGAATTTATATAGTCAAAACAATTCTGTTAATCTAGTCAAAGATCCTCGGCATTAGCTATCATCTCAGCAATATCCATTACCTTTATGGAAGCTTCTTTTTCCTTATTTTTTAATCCGTCGGTCATCATTGTATTGCAAAACGGACAGGCTGCAGCAATAATCTCTGGCTGTGTTTCCAGGGCCTGCTCAGTACGTTCAATGTTTACATCCTTATCTCCTTGCTCTGGTTCTTTAAACATTTGTGCCCCTCCTGCTCCACAACACAAACCTTTTTTTCTGCAATTCTTCATTTCAACCAGTTGGGCATCCAGTTTTTTTATGATATTCCTTGGCGCCTCATATATGTTGTTGGCCCTTCCAAGGTAGCAAGGGTCATGAAAGGTAATACGTTTACCCTTATAGCTACCACCTTCCATGGTAATTCTTCCATCTTCCAATAACATATTTATGAATTGGGTGTGATGCATAACCTTATAATTACCTCCTAATCCCGGATATTCATTTTTAATAGTATTAAAACAGTGTGGACAAGCGGTTACAATACTTTTTATTCCATAGGCATTCATCACTTCTATATTAGTTACCGCCTGCATTTGGAACAAAAACTCGTTTCCTGCCCGTTTTGCAGGATCCCCGGAACAACTTTCTTCGGTTCCAAGAACTGCAAAACTCACATTGGCCCTTTGAAGAATTTTCACAAAAGCCTTAGTAATTTTCTTGGCCCGGTCGTCAAAACTACCGGCACAACCCACCCAAAATAAAACTTCTGGCTGCTTACCTTCGGCAAAAAATTCTGCCATAGTAGGTACTTTCAACGCTTCATTCATGATCTTGTTAATTTTGCTTTTTAAGATTCATCGGTCCAATTAAGCCTATCCATTTGATTAAATGGCCAGGGTGCTCCATTATTTTCTATATTTCCCATCATAACATTGAGATCACTTGGCGCGGCCGATTTTTCCATAACCAGATACTGACGCATACTAATTATTATCGATAATGGGTCTATGCTTACCGGACAAGCTTCCACGCATGCATTGCAGGAAGTACAGGCCCATAATTCTTCAGGTAAGATAAAATCGCCCAATAATTGACGGCCATCTTCTATGAATTTTCCTTTATTGGCATCCATATTACTTCCAACCTCTTCTAACCTATCACGAGTATCCATCATTATTTTCCTTGGCGATAGTTTCTTACCTGTAAGGTTCGCGGGACATTCACTGGTACACCGTCCACATTCTGTACATGTATAAGCGTTCAACAACTGCACCTTACTAAGATCCATAACATCAGAAGCCCCAAATTTATCAGGAGGGGGGGCATCTTCCGCTGGTGCTGCAAACGGATCAGCATTAGGATCCATCATCAATTTTACTTCTTTGGTCACTGCTTCAAGATTATCAAACTGACCAGGACTGGTAAGTTTTCCAAAATAGGTGTTTGGAAAGGCGAGTAAAATGTGTAGATGTTTTGAATAATACAAATAATTTAGAAAGGCCAATATTCCCACTATATGCATCCACCAGGCAATGCGTTCAATCAGAATTATATTATTCACAGACATTCCATCGAAAATGGAGGTAATGAATTGACTAACGGGAAAAAGACCGGCTTTTGTATAATGGGGTACATCCATAAGCTGAAGTTGATAATCTGCAGCATTCATGGTTAGGAACAAAGCCATTAAAACCAATTCTATGTATAAAATAAGGTTGGCATCCATTTTTGGCCAGCCCTTCATTTCAGGCTTAATAAAACGCTTTATTCTTATGAGGTTTCTTCGTAACCAGAAGATAACTACCGCCAATATTACCAGAAAAGCAAGGACTTCAAAGGAAGCTATAAGAATGTTGTAAATATTACCAAGGGGTGCAAAAACTCTATGGGTACCAAAAATACCATCAATAATAATCTCCAGTACTTCGATATTGATAATTATAAACCCGAGATAAACAATAAGGTGTAATAAACCTGCTATTGGTCTTACTACCATTTTGGTTTGCCCTAAAGCTATACGGGCCATATTCTTAAAACGCTGAGGCTTATTGTCTGAAGGCATTTCACCCCTGCCAAGATTAATATTCCTGCTAAGCTTCTTCACGTTCCTGGTAAAATAACCAATCCCGGCTAGCAAAATAATAAGAAAAATTACATTTGGCAGATACTGCATCTATTCATTGGGTTTATTTATGGCAGGATCATCTTCAGGAATCTCATATTCTTTTTGTTTTTTCCCAAAAACTGATACATTTACATAGCGCTTAGGATTTAATCGAAAATCCTGAAGAAGGAGGTCTAATTCTTTGGAAGCCTCAGATAGATTGTTATACAGTTCCTCATTATTTACCAATTTACCAAGAGTACCTTCGCCCTTTTCAATTTTAGCTAACATTTTATCCAAATTACTTATTGTAGATTCCAAGCTTCTTATAGTATTGGTCAGTCCCACTTCTGCGATAGAATCTGAGAGAACTGAAAAATTAGTTGTAATGGTATTTATGTTGGTAATAGAACTGTCTAGTTTATTTTTATTATCCGCTAATAATGTATTTAGAGTGGCAGCACTAGATTGAAAACTTTGAACCGTAGTATTGAGGCCCTTGATACTTTCTCTTAAGTTTCTTTTTGTCTCTTCATCCAATACTTCATTGAAATTTAATAACAAAGAATCCGCATTAGACACCGCTCCTTCTATTTTAGACTGTAATGGTGCTAATTTTTGCTGTAGCAAATCTGTTAGTCCAGGCTTAATATTAGATGATAAAGTATCCCCGGATTGCGCAATTGGCGCACCATCAAATACCGGATTTATTTGTATCCCTTTACCTCCTATAATCCCAGTATCATAGAGTTCTGCAATGCTATTTTTAGAAAACTCAAAATCACTGTCAACCGAAAAAGCAACAAGCAGCTTACCACTTCCATTTTTAAAGGTAATTTTATTCACATTTCCCACATTGAAACCATTAATGGATATCTGTGTTCCGGGTTGCAATCCACCTACGTGACTGTAAATGGCGTAAAAGGTTTTGCTATTATTAAAAATAGGGGTTGCTTTAAGAAAAGTGAAGCCCATGACAAACAGCAAAATACCTCCAATAACGATTATTCCTGTTTTGATTTCCCTGGATAGCTTCAAACGTTTAGATTTAGATTACAAACAAAATTAGAAATAAATTTTACAAGATCTACAATTATTCGGAGACGTATTTTAAGGCCTCAGGAACGGGTATTCTTTTCCCATCCTTGTAGGCTACAATGAAGGAAGTAGGATATCCTTTGGCATCGGCATTCGCCTTATACAATTTTGCCTGAGAATAGGAATTGGTTTTCCCGTACATGTATCTTACAAAGTTCTTATGGCGCTCTGTTGAAAGGGTGCTCAATCCATTAAATTCCTCGGAAAGCAACGGTAAAACCCTGGAACTGGCCAACAACTGTACTTTGAAAACTATTTTTGAGTCCGATACTACTTCTTCCTTTTTTTTCTCTTCTTTTTTTATCTCTTCTACCTTTACCATTTCTTCTTTTGGTTCATCAACATTTGGTGTCTTAATAGGTTCTTCAATCGCTTTAACCGGCTCATCTATTACTTCTTCCTTAACTACTTCTTTTTTTGGTTGTGGATTATCTTCCTCCTTTAATAAACTTTCAGCAGGTTTTTCCGGAGCAACTTCAGTAGTTTCAGTCACAGGCAAGTTGGTAGCAGCAATGGCAATTGGTTCTTTGATTTCCTTTTTTGTAACCTGATCATTAATTTCCGGGACTGGTGTGGTTTCCATCTCATTGGGGGTAGCTTCCTCAGTCTTAGTTGCTGTAGCAATTTCCCTGGAAGACGCCGCATCCTCCAGATTAATCCTGGTGTTATTTTTATAATTAATAATGGCCTCAGCAATAGCATCGCCCATTTCTTCCTGCCCTTTTTTAGAGTTTAGGTATAATCCTTCTGACTTATTAGTAAGAAAACCTGTTTCGATTAAAACACTGGGCATAAAAGTTTGATGCAGCACAATAAAACCGGCCTGCTTAACCTTTCTGTCATTTCGGCTCAAGTTGTTTGAAAAATTGTCTTGCATCATTTTGCCTAGCATAATGCTTTGATCCAGAAATTCTTCCTGCATAATAGTTAAGCCAATTACGGATTCAGGTGAGTTAATATCATAAGCGGCATAACGAGATTCATAATTATCTTCAAGATAAATCACGGAGTTTTCCTTTTTTGCAATTTCAAAGTTCTGTTTATTGGCATGTAAACCAAGTACAAATGTTCCGGCTCCGTTGGCATCAGAAGTGTGTGAATCACAATGTACAGAAACGAAAAGGTCTGCATTTGCCTTATTGGCAATTTCTCCTCTGACAAACAGATCTACAAAAGTATCATCCTTTCTTGTATATATAACCTTGATATCCGGATTGGATTCTAATTTCCTACCAACATTTAATACGATACTTAAAGCTATATTCTTTTCCATATAGCCATTGCCCAAATTGCCAGGATCGTGACCACCATGGCCTGCGTCTAATACCACAGTAAATTGATCCGCTTGAGGATCTGAATCGCCTTTATCATAAGAGCACAGCAAGAAAAATGTTATTGCCAGGGGAATGAAAAATAATTTATTAAACTTCATTTATTTTAGAGTTATATTTTATAGAAAATGAAACAATTGTAATGACCTAAAATCTCTTCCTAAGGTAAAATTCTTTTGGATTTATTTCTATTGCAATTCAAAAATACAATTATCATTTTTCATCTGCTAAAAGGATTTTACTAGCATTTGTTATGGTTAAATTTATTGTAATGTCCTACTAGCAGACCAAAAAATATATGTAAGTTTGACTACCAAAAACGAAGCCTTACCGTTACAAAAATAGGATTTATCGCTTTGCAATCAAACAAACATTCTCTACTTTTCTTATTACTGCTTATCATTGGCATTATTCCGCTCTCTGCGCAGGAAGATCTGATGAGACCATTACCCATTAAAGCTGTGGGAGATACCATAGTTGCGCCTCTAATGCCTGCTCCTGTAGTTTTAGATACAGTTTTGACCGATTCTACACAGACAGATTCAATTAATGGCAAAGAAGGAATTATATCAGATAAAATTAAATATAAGGCGAAGGATTATGTTAAATTAAGTCAGAAAGATCAAAAGATTTACCTCTATAATGAAGCTGAAATTTATTATCAGGATACCGAATTGAAAGCTGGAATAATAGTAATGGATTACATAAAAAATGAAGTCTATGCCGGACGTATTAAAGATTCACTGGGTAATTATTCGCAAATTCCCTATTTTAAACAAGGAGAAAACGTTGTAATTCCAGATTCAATTCGATTTAATTTTGACACACAAAAAGCCCTGATTTATAATTCCAGAACAGAACAGCAGGCTGGTTTAGGACAACTTGGATCTGATGCCATGAAGGTTTATGCTTCGGTTACTAAAAAGGAAAACGATTCGGTATACTTTTTAAGTGAAGGAAGACTTACCACAGCAAAAGATAGTGTAAATCCGGATTATTATATTCGTGTTAGAAAAGCAAAGTTTGTACCTAAAAAAAAGGTTATTGCCGGATTCAGTAATTTATATATCGCGGATGTACCTACCCCAATTGCATTGCCTTTTGCATATTTCCCATTGACTTCAGGAAGAACTGCAGGAGTAATGATGCCCACATTTGGAAACGACCCGGACAGGGGATATTTTTTGCAAAACCTGGGTTACTATGTCCCTATTAATGACTATGTAGACCTAACACTTACTGGTGACCTGTATACCAACGGTAGCTGGGGTTTCAGAACACAATCTGTTTATTCCAAGCGCTATAAATACAGGGGTAACTTTAATTTTAGATATGAAAATCAGGTGACTAGTCAAAAGGGATTTGATGATTACAGCCGGGGAACTATTTACAATATTCAGATTTCACATTCTCAGGATTCAAAATCCAACCCTAATTCCAGATTGTCCGCATCTGTTAACCTTGGTAGCAGCCAGTACTATAGAAACTCTTTACTGCAACAAAATTTACCCAATACACAAATAAATAATCTGTCATCATCTATTTCATATTCCAGGACTTTCCCAAAGTATCCTTCGGTAAATGTTAGTTTAACAGCTACTCACAATCAAAATACAAATACAGATGCAGTAAATCTTACACTTCCAACACTGCAAGCCAGTTTAGAACGAATTTTTCCATTTGCCAAAGAAGATGGTATAAAAAAAGGAGCATTACAGAATATAAATTTTCAATATGATCTTAATGCCCGTAACAGCATAGTAACCACCAGTGAAGATTTTGGATCCTCAAAAATGTTTAATGATGCCCAGGTTGGTGCCAGAAATCGCATCCCGATAAGTACAAATTTTAAAGTTGCCAAATATTTTAGTATGAGTGTAGGCGGTAATTATGAAGACGTCTGGACCTTACAAACATTTAATCAACGTTTTGATTCAGAAACTCAGGAAGTTGTTACCGATACTATAAAGGGGTTTGATAGGTTTAATCAATACAGTCTTAACGGTAGCGTTGGAACAACTGTTTATGGTACATTTAACCGGGGGGAAGATAAAAAGATACAGGCTATACGCCATATAATGAGACCTTCCGTAAGTTACGGCTGGGCTCCTTCGTTTGATCAATATTATGATGAATATATAAATGGAATCAGCGGAGACACCATTGAGTATACGCGTTTTCAAAACACCCTTTATGGGGCACCCCGGAGCGGTAAATCGAGTGCTTTAAGTTTTTCTCTTGCCAATACGCTAGAAGCCAAAGTGCGTGACAAAGATTCCACGGCTCTTGAACCAAAAAAAGTCATGTGGCTTAATAGTTTTAATTTATCTACAGGGTATAATTTTCAGGCAGATTCTCTAAATTTAAGTCCAGTTAGTCTAACAGGAGGCACCAATATTCTTGAAAATAAAATGTCTATTAACTTTGGTGCCAATCTTGATCCTTATGCAATAGACAATAATGGCAGGCGTATAAATACGTTTAATATTAGTAATGGAGGTAGCTTGTTCAGACTTACCTCGGCGAGGGCCAATGTAAGTTATTCGTTGAACAGTAAAGATTTTCAACCAAGCAAAGACCGGGAGGAATATCCGACGGAAGGTGATGCCTATGTTGCAGCCAGTGGGGGAAGAACTGATGATCTTTTCGGAAAAGCAAATAATTTTGATGAAAGCAGATTTGATGATCGAGAAGAAGGCGATATAGAGAATCCGACTTATCAGAATAAAATAGAATGGGATCTTCGCCTGCAATATGCTGTTACCTATAGTAATAGTAACAGACAGAATCAAATTTCGAACAATTCTCTCATGTTTTCAGGAAATATTACACTTTCCCCTGGTTGGGATGTTGGTGTGTCTTCTGGTTATGATTTTGTGAGAAAAGGGTTCACCGTTACCCAACTTCGGTTTAGGCGCGATCTGAAAAGTTTTAAATTGAATTTTGACTGGACCCCGTTTGGTGATTTTGAAAGATGGTACTTTTTTATTGGAATTAAAAGCTCCATTCTTAAGGATCTTAAATTTGAAAATAGAAGTCAGCCTCCTCCGAGGTAATATCAAAAGGAAAAAAACAGTATTCTTCTGTATACTGATCTTTTTTTTAAGTAGCTTAACTGTCTAAAGGTAAATTAAAAAAGCATGAGAAAAATTGTAAATACCCCTAATGCCCCGGCCCCTATTGGACCATATAACCAGGCTGTTTTGAGCGGTAATACCTTATATATTTCGGGACAAATCCCTCTGGATCCTTCAAGCGGTAAACTCATTGAAGATGATATAAAGAAGGAAACGCTGCAATGCATGGAAAATTTAAAAGCAATACTGGAAGCTGCCGACATGACTTTTAAAGAGGTAGTTAAAGCCACGATCTTTGTTAAGGATATGAATTGCTTTTCAGATATTAATGAAGTTTATGGCTCATTTTTTAATACTGAAACTGCTCCTGCCAGGGAAACCGTTGAAGTTTCAAATCTTCCAAAATTTGTAAATGTAGAGATTTCAATGATTGCCATCAGATAGTTTCCTTGTGAAATTCAACTAAGCCTTCAATTGGTCTTTGACGAATAACACCCACAATTAAATCATTTCTCTCCAGTATGGCTGTTAATTCATCCTTAAGAAAATAGGCAATACTCCCAACAAAATTTATTGGCACTTTGGTAGCTAATTCAAATTGCATGATGTAATTATTTACAAATTGCTGAAGACCTTTGTCTATAACCCCCTTGCAATAGGGATGTTCCTTATTCTCAATAAGGAATCTGGCAAATGTAGCGAGGTAGGTATTTGGATTTGGTTGCTTGTAAAGGTTTTCCTTAATTACATCGGCATCAAGGTCGTACTCTTTGTCGAATTTAATTCCCAGGTCCTGCGGCATTTTGTGAAAATAGTAATCACGAATTAATTTCCTCCCAAAGAAATTTCCACTTCCGTCATCCATAGGAATATAACCAAGAGATGTTACTTTTTGAAACAATTGGTGACCATCATAATAGCTGCAATTAGATCCCGTACCCAAAATACACACAATTCCCTGATGTCCAATTTTTGTTGTGGAATAGATAGCCGCAAAAGTATCTTCCTTAACTTCTGCCTTCGCATTTGGAAAATATGATTTGAAAATAGTTTTGAGGAATTTCTTCATTCTATCCGTGCCGCAACCGGCACCATAAAAATAAAGTCTCTTAACTTTCTCTTTGTTTTTAGACAACTCAAAATTATTGGCCAACCTGTCTTCAATAACCTCCCGTGTTAAGACCTCAGGGCTAAGTCCCAAAGTTTGAGTAAAAAATAACTCTTTCCCTTTATCGTCCAAGGCAATCCAATCAGACTTTGTGGCACCGCTATCAACTATTAATATCATAAACCGAAAATTAAAAAAGAATCCTCAAATTAAGCAAAGTTTTGCTTATTTCGAGGATTCTTACTTATAAAAAAATAATTAATTACAATGTAGAAATATATTGTGCAAGGTCTAACAATTTATTAGAATAACCTGCTTCATTGTCATACCAGGAGATTACTTTGAAAAATTTTGAATTCAATTCAATTCCGGCACCGGCATCAAATATACTGGTACGGGCGTCACCAATAAAATCCTGGGAGACTACAGCCTCCTCCGTATAACCTAATATACCCTTCAGCTCACCTTCTGAAGCCGCTTTAAAAGTCTTCTTGATATCTTCATAAGAAGTTTCCTTTTCCAGACGCACAGTTAGGTCAACAACAGAAACATCTGCCGTAGGCACCCTAAATGCCATCCCGGTAAGTTTGCCTTGCAGGGAAGGTATAACTTTGGTTACTGCTTTGGCAGCTCCTGTTGAAGCTGGAATAATATTCAACAACGCACTTCTACCACCTCTGTAATCCTTGCGTGAAGGTCCGTCAACTGTAAACTGAGTGGCTGTGGTAGCATGTACAGTAGTCATTAAAGCTTCTGCTATCCCATAATTGTCATTCAACACTTTGGCCAAAGGCGCTAAACAGTTAGTAGTACAAGAAGCATTAGATACTATTGTATCAGAAGCTTTTATATCTTTATGATTTACACCCATTACAAACATGGGAGCGTCTTTTGATGGTGCAGAGATAACTACTTTTTTAGCTCCCCCATCTATGTGGTATTGTGCAGTTTCCAGAGTTGTAAAAATACCGGTGCATTCAGCAACATATTCTGCTCCTACTTCGTCCCATTTTAAAACTTTCGGATCCCTTTCACCCGTAATTCTAATAGTTTTTCCATTAACGATCAAGTTGCCATTTTTTACAGCAACTGAACCATCAAAACGGCCATGTACCGAGTCATATTCCAACAAATATGCAAGGTGTTCCACATCTAATAAATCATTGATAGCCACAACCTCTACATTATCTCTTTTCACTGATTCCCTGAAAACAAGTCTACCAATTCTACCAAATCCGTTAATTCCAATTTTTAGTGTTGACATTTTTTATTGTTTAAGATTAAAACTATATAGTCATTATATCAGAAACCCTGATGAGTTCCTTATCAATTTTTGTTTTCCCTTTTATGGCATCACTTACAGGGGTAAACGTGATTTTATTATCAATAATACCAGCCATTAAATTTGTTTTGCCCTCTAACAGCGCTTCAACAGATTTTACTCCCATTCTACTGGCCAGTACCCTATCAAAACAAGAAGGGGCTCCACCTCTTTGCATATGACCAAGAACACAAACCCGAACATCATATACAGGAAGATTTTTCTCGACAAATTCTTTTAGTTCGTACACATTTTTTCCTGTGGTTCTATCTCCTTCTGCTACTACTACAATACTTGAAGATTTTCCCCTGGCTTTGCTACGTGTTAAGGAATCTAATAATCTATCTAAACCCAAATTCTCTTCGGGAATAAGTATCTCTTCTGCACCGGCACCTACTCCAGAATTAAGGGCTATATGACCTACATCCCGGCCCATTACTTCTACAAAGAAAAGTCTGTGATGAGAACTTGCCGTATCTCTGATCTTATCAATTGCTTCTACAACTGTATTAAGGGCAGTATCAAAACCAAGAGTGTATGTTGTTCCAAAAATATCATTATCTATTGTTCCGGGAATACCAATAAAAGGCATTTTGTACTCTTCATAAAACGCAAGCGCTCCTGTGAAGCTTCCATCCCCTCCAATTACCACAAATGCATCAATATTATTTGCAATCAACTGATCATAAGCTTTTTTACGCCCCTCTGGGGTCCTAAACTCATCGCACCTTGCAGATTTAAGGACAGTACCTCCCTTATTAATGATATTATTAACGCTACGGGCATTCATTGGAAGAAAATCTCCTTCAATCATCCCCTCATAGCCTCGATAGATCCCAATACAATCTTTCTTAAAATATGCACAGGTACGTACTAC
>NZ_JBATGR010000296.1:0-3966 GCF_049665975.1 Eudoraea sp. | reverse complement strand
GCTTTTAAATTTGTTTTGGGGAGAAGTTTGTAAGTCGCTCCGGCCAATACAATATGAGAAAGCGCTTTCTTGAAAGTAATCGTATTTTCTGTAATCCTGTACTGATAAGTTACTGTAGCCCTGAATTTTGTTGAAAACGGAATCTCACCGCTTAGCTGGCTCCCGTATGCTATATTATTTCCATTATCGAAAGTATAAAAGGCCTTTCCCTGAGTCGATGAGTTATGCAGACCATTTAATTTTTCAACGAGCCCCTGCGCATCGGTTTGTTCTTTGTATAAAGACAAGGTTTTAAAAGCAGCGCTGTAGGCCGGCATGATCTTGTCTGAAGCAAATAGCGCATTCGCTTTCCCTAAATTTCCGTCAAAGGATGTGCTGTCCTGAACCAAAATGCTGTCGTATTCCTTAAGGCTCGACTTAAAATCGGCTGTGTACATTCCCAGGGTTGCCCACAGAGATTTTACCCAAAGTGGCCCTGGTTTCTTCTGCTCTAAACTGTCTACTGCTCTTTTTGCTTCCTTAAAACGGGAGTTCCAGATCAATGCCTGTACAAATCGTTCATAGGTTTGGTCTCGTAGTTCCTGATCCTTCAGACTTACTACTTTCTTTAAGGCGATCCTGGAGGTCTTTAATGCTTCTTTATCCTTTTCTCCTATATGTGCAGCAAGGGCAATTCCATTAAGAGCTATGATTTAATCCTTGGGTGAGGTTGCTATTCGCTGAAAGGCATTCTTGGCCATTGGAACATTTCTGCTGATCAAATAGAGATTAGCCAGATTAAGCAAGGTTTCTTTATCTTCAGGGAAGTCCATCAAAATTTCATTCAACATCGCTTCACCCCTGGCGTATTGTTTTTTAGTAACCAATTCATTGGCATATCACAGTTTGATATACTTCCCCGAGACCTTTGCACACTCATTGCCGGGCTGAACTGCCAGGGCCTTATTCACCCATTCAAGGGCTAATGCGTATTCCTTTAAATTACTCAACGTATTTGCATAGCCTAACAGGGCAGCAAAATTATCAGGATTGGCAGTTACCAGTGCCTCATATAAAGGTCGGGCGCTTCCGTATTGCGCATTCCACAAGTGTGCTTCATTGTAATTGATCTGAACTTCAAAATCGTCTGAATATACTTTTTTAAGTTCGGAAAAAAGGTTGATGGCCTTGACCGGTTCTCCGCTCAGCCCAACGGCTCTGCCGTAACAAATCAATGCAGTTTTGTTGTTGGGATCTGACTCGAGATAGGCATCAAAAAATGATTCGGCCTCTTCGAAGGATCCGGATTCCAATAATTGGAATCCTTCATTCATACTTCCTTGCCCACTGATTGTTGTGGTTATTAAAAGGAATACAGGTATTAAAAATCTGGCATTCATAGGTTAAGTATTTAGATAGTTAAGGGGTCGCCTTTCTATCGGTTTCTTTGGTTATGTAAAGGTACGCCAGACCTTCCCGCACCGGAAGTGTCAATTCTGCCATTCGTCTACAGCAATGCTCCATCCACCTGAATCGGTTCAAATAAAACGCCAGATCAGAGGATATTTGGCCTTGTAAGTACAAAATCACTTAGCCTAAAATTGAATTGTTATGGCATTACAAATAATACAAACCAATAAAAAATCTGAAGTATTGATGCATTCAGAAAATATGATGTGGGTTCAAAGCCACCTTGATCATATGGATAACGAAGACCCAAAAAGCACCAGGGAATTGGAACACGACTATTATTGTGTCTCTTTCAATAACAAAATAATACCCATCAATGGGCATATCACTGAACCTTCGCAAGAGGTAATAAAGCCTGCAAGAACATCTTATATCCCAAGCCATGAACGAATTTAAAGTGTTACTTAAGAAAGTTAGCCCACAACAGCTATTTATGGGGAGCGTGCTCCTGGTAAACGGAGGCAATTACCTCTATAACCTCTTGCTGGGAAGGTTGCTGGGACCTGAGGCTTATGCAGATGCCGCCTTATTGGTTACCCTTCTTCTGGTCTTGTCTTTCCTGGGCATGACATTTCAGCTTACAACAACCAAATTTGCTGTGGTTTTCTCCGGAAAGGATTGGGAAAGTTTTAGAAACCGGATCTACAAACAGGCGATTATTATCGGAGTACTCACGGGCGCATTATTTGTGTATTTCGCCAAAGACCTCCAACTGTTATTCCAGACCAATACCCCTTATATGTTTGTTGCTCTTGGGTTTGGCATCCCCTTTTACTTTTTTATGAGTGTTAACCGGGGAACCTACCAGGGACAGCAAAATTTCAATATGCTTTCCATCACCTACCAGACCGAGATGTGGAGCCGGTTGCTAATTACCCTGGCTTTTGTTGTTTTCTGTCCCTGGGAACCTGCCCTTTCCGTGGCAATGGGGATTGCTTTTTCCTTTCTTTTTGGACTAATCCCTTCTGACACGAAAGGAATCGCTGTTGCCAAACCTTCCTTGTTGGCACGGAAACATGTGAAGCGGGTGAACCGTTTTATCTTTTTGACTCTTGGGTATGAGATTACACAGATCATCATCAACAATAGCGATGTGCTCATGGTAAAACATTATTTTGGAGCCAATGATGCCGGGTTATACGCTTCACTTGCACTTATTGGAAGGGTCGTCTATTTTGTTGCCTGGATGTTTGTTATGCTTTTACTGCCTTCAGTCGTTCAAAAGGAAAAGGACGGCGAATCTACTACCCCTGTTTTATTCAGATATGTTGGCTATGTGGCTCTCCTTTCCGTAACCATAATCACCGGTTGTTATTTATTCCCGGAACTCATCATTAAACTTATGTTTGGGGATGCCTATCTTTCAATGGCAGGACTGCTGTGGTTATACGCACTGGCCACTTCTCTTTTTGCAATTGGAAATATCTTTGCTTACTACTTTTTGTCACTAGACCATTATTTGCCTGTGATCATTTCAGGAGTATTGGGCCTTGCACAAATACTGGCGATAACGATATTTCATGATTCCCTGGAGCAGATTGTTCAGGTGCAAATTGCAATCATGATTGTGTTGTTGATCTCACAGCTTTCCTATTTCATACTTAAAAAACATACGCTCTGATAGCGCTAATTTGTTTCGAGAACAAAGCCTGCTCAGGTGTAAAAATCCATTGGCCGAAAGGGAGTTTCCATTCGTCTACACCAAACTCTCGATGATCCCCAAACCCCTTTGTTTTATGGGAGTTTGTAGGACATTTGCCCTATAAAATATTATTAATTAATACTTAACCTATGAAACTAGCAATTATAACAGCGTATCCACCAAGCAAAGTAACCCTTACTGAATATGGATACCACCTGGTAAAACATTTTCGTCTTCAGGATGATATAACGGAGATCGTGTTGATCACGGACAGGACGTCAGAAGAAAAAGACCTCTCCTTTGATGGAGAAGGGTGTAAGATCACGGTAAAAGAATGTTGGGATTTCAACAATTATTTTAATCTGTTCCGAATCTACAAAGCCATCCATGAAACAAAACCCGATGCGATTCTTTTCAACCTTCAATTCTTAAAATTTGGAGACAGGAAAATACCTGCAGCCCTGGGTCTGTTAGCTCCTTTCTTTTGTAAGCTAAAGGGAATCCCTACCATTTCACTTATTCATAATATCCTGGAACAGGTAGACCTCGAAAATGCAGGGATCACACAAAATAAAGTACTTCAAAGAGTGTATAATTTCATTGGGAGTATGCTTACCCGTTTCGTACTGGCATCAGACATTGTGGCTGTTACGATCAGTAAATATGTGACCATCCTGGAAAAGAAATACAAGGCACGTAATATTGCATTAATTCCTCATGGGTCGTTTGAAACACCTCCGGAACCAAATTACTCCTTACCCAAAGGACCAAAACAAGTCATGGCATTTGGAAAATTTGGAACATATAAACGAGTAGAAATCCTGATTGAAGCAGTTGAAATGATCCGAAAACGGACTCAGGAAGACATAGAAGTT
>NZ_JBATGR010000295.1:0-6724 GCF_049665975.1 Eudoraea sp. | reverse complement strand
ATACTAAACCTTGCGAAAGAGTACTCTTCCAGGATAGCTACTATGTTTTGCAATACTTCTGCAGAACGCTCTTTGATAGTTGCTTTACCAGTATCAAATAAGATTGTCTTTGCATAGTCGTTTAATGTCTTACGAACAGCTTCTGTAAGTTCTGGACAACCTTTATTTGCTACTACACCTGGTAAGTCAGGACATAAATCATCTTTGTCAAGAATACCATCACCATCTCTGTCTGGCCATGGGCATCCGTTGTTTTCAGCAGGACCTGCTTCGTTTGGACACTGATCATCTTTATCTGCAATACCATCGCCATCTGCATCAGGACAACCTGAAAGAGCAGCTAAACCAGCTTCATTTGGACAAGCATCATCTATATCAGCAATACCGTCACCATCTGCATCAGGACAACCGTTTAGTTCTTTAGGACCTGCTTCATTAGGACATCTGTCTTTGCTGTCTTCAATACCATCACCGTCAGAATCAGGACAACCGTTAAATGCTTCTAAACCAGGTACTTCTGGACAAGCGTCGTCTTTGTCATAAATTCCGTCCTTATCAGTATCAGTTCCACCAAATTTGATAGAAAGACCCAACATGTGTTGGAAGTGTGGAGTTAAGTAATCTTCAAAAGAATGTTTGTAGTTTGATGCAAGTGTTAGACCAATATTTTCATTGAACCAAATATTCATACCAACACCTCCGTTGAGAGTACCAGCTCCAATGTCTCTAACCCATGAATAACCACCTCCAATTTCAACAAAGGGATCAACCACAGAGAAGAAACCATCAGTGCTGCTGGGTTGAACAAAGTTGTAACGGATAGTTCCATCGATACCGTAGTAAGACCAATCGTCTACTTGAGTGTCTCCAAACTTTTTAATACGATTTAAAGAACCTCTAACACCAACGGAAATACCATCACCAATATAACGGGAAGCATCTACATAAGAGATAGAAGGCAGAATGTTCCAATGATCATTGACATTGAAGTACTCATTGCCGAATCCTCCTACTTTACCTACTGGATAAAAGTCAACTGCATTTACTCCAAAACCAATTCGCCAAGGATTATTTTCATCTTGCGCTTTTATGCTGTTAAACCCCAATACAATAAGGCCAACAAACAATAATCTACTAAGCTGTTTCATTTTCAAAAATTTAAGTTTAAGTGTTTATTTAGCAGCAAATGTAAGTTGTTAAGAATTATTAACAAAATCAATTTCCTATTTTTTTAAGGTTTTTTAAGTAAAAACAAGTATTCAGATAATTTTTAACTCTCTGCCTACCTTTATAAAAGCATTGATGGCTTTGTCTAAATGCTCAATTTCATGAGCGGCAGACAATTGAACCCGTATTCTCGCTTTATCTTTGGGGACCACAGGATAAAAGAAACCAATTACATAAATACCATTATCTAGTAACATATTTGCCATTTTTTGTGATAATTTGGCATCATAGAGCATTACTGGTACTATGGCGGAATCCCCATCAATAATATCAAACCCCGCTTTTTGCATTCCTTTTTTAAAGTATTTTGTGTTTTTTTCCAGTTTATCTCTCAAAGAGGTATTTGTTTCAAGCATTTCAAATACTTTGATAGATGCTCCGACTATAGCTGGAGCAAGGGAATTAGAAAATAAATATGGTCTGGATCGCTGTCTTAACATGTCAATAATCTCTTTTTTACCGGTTGTATAACCGCCCATTGCGCCACCCAAGGCTTTGCCAAGTGTTCCGGTAATAATGTCTATCCTGTTCATTACCCCTTTTTCCTCCAAAGTGCCTCTACCGGTTTTCCCTATAAATCCGGTTGCATGACATTCATCAATCATTACCATGGCATCATATTTTTCTGCCAGATCACATATTTTATCTAACGGAGCCAATAATCCATCCATGGAAAACACACCATCAGTAACAATTATTTTAAACCGGGCATTATCTTTTTTAGCCTGAATTAATTTGGTCTCCAGATCAACCATATCACTATTGGCGTACCTATATCGTTTGGCTTTACATAACCTAACGCCGTCAATAATAGACGCATGATTTAGAGCATCTGATATAATTGCGTCCTCTGCCGATAAAAGTGGTTCAAATACACCACCATTGGCATCAAAAGCTGCGGCATATAATATTGTGTCTTCTGTACCATAGAATTTTGCAATTCTATCTTCCAGTTCTTTATGAATATCCTGGGTACCACAAATAAAACGTACTGAAGACATTCCAAAGCCATGGGTGTCAAGGGTCTCTTTAGCAGCCTTTATTACTTCGGGATGAGCAGATAATCCTAAATAATTGTTTGAGCAAAAATTTATCACTTCTTGTCCGCCGGAAACACTGATTACCGCACCCTGAGCAGAAGTAATTATACGCTCTTCTTTGTAAAGCCCTGCTTCTTTAATGTCCTTTAGTTCTTTCCTTAAATATTCTTTAATTTTTCCGTACATAACTAGTTAATAAATTCTGGTGTAATTTTTTTATCAATATAAACTATTATCTTATTTTCAACAATATATCCCATGGTCTTCAGGGCGTCGGCATAGGTGTATAATTGCTCATAATATTTTTGAGCTTTTTTTCCTGTTTTATAATCAATTAATGTAACCCTTTGATTTTTGAAAACCATACGATCGGGCCGTAAAATTAGACCATTTTCTGTTATAATTTCACTTTCATTCTTTATACAGTTTTCTGTACTGAAGAATGATTTTAATTTAGGGTGCCAAATGATTTGTTGCACTTTTTCCTTTAGTTGAGCTCCCTCTTCAACTTTTAGATCTCCTTTTCTGATCATGTATGCAATTGCGGGGTCAATATCGCTCCCGGTTTTAATAAGCCCCATCGTATGGTGAATAATATTACCTTTTTTAATAGCCTCTTCTCTTTTGCTATCCCAAAGTCTGCCAGTCTGAGTTATAATACTAAAATTAGCAGTATTTTTTTGAGTACATATAAATGGAATATGCGGTTGTGCTTTAGGGAGTACATTTTCTTGTTTCTTTGATTCAGCCGATCCAAAGGAATATCTGGTTTTGTTTTCATCCCAAATTCCTTGACTAATTAAAAAATGGATAAATAATCCTGAGTAGTTATCCATTTTAAATTCATTCTTAGCATTGAGAAACATTTCTGTTATAATAACGAGCCTATCCACTGCTCGTGTAAGTGCTACATATAAAATATTAAATGCATCTAACTCGAGTTTATGCTGTTCTTCATCATAAATTATTTTGGCTTTTTCCCCATAATGTAACACCTCTGATTTCTTATTGATTAGTACTTCTTTAAATTCTTCAAAATCCTCAACAGGCAACCACAATTTTGGTTCTAGTTCGTCATAAATCTTAGTGTTTGCAAAAGGGTAAATAACAATTGGAAATTCTAATCCCTTTGCTTTGTGTATCGTCATTATCTTTACTGCATTTAAATTTTCTGGAGCTACGATACTGAGCCTCTCCTTATTCTTTTCCCAATGGCCTAAAAATGAAGTAATACTGGCATCGTCCTTTAGTTCAGAATCAATGACCTCGTCCATAAAATAAGTAAGGTAGGCATCTGAATGCTCAACTAACTTGAATTGGTTTATTGCGTATTCCAGGCCATCAGTTAATGAGTTATACTTTATTTCGTCAATATTAAAGTGGTAAGCTTCATATAGTATATAGGGTAAATTATTTAAATGTTCATTAATAAACTCATGTTTGTTTTCCTTGTTTGTTGCAAGAAAATATAATATTTCATAGCAAATTTCTGAATCCTCGGGTGCGTTAATATGCTTTAATAAATTGATTAGAAAATTGACTTTTGGATTATTCTTAAGCAAGAGTGTTTCAGAAGAAATTATTGGAATATTTTGTTCTATAAGAAAATCGGCTAAAATAATACCATGTTTACGTTTTCTGGTAAGAATGCAGATGTCAGCAAAGTTATACTTATCGGAGCATGCGTCTTTGATTGATCTTAAGACCTCATTGCAGTACTCTAAGTCTTTATTCTCTGTAGGCATTTTAATAAAATTCAAATCTACATATCCACCTGCCTCATCATTAAAATCTTGTTTATTTCCATCCGCAAAAAGTAAATTATATTGTGGACTGGCAAGGAATGGGCTTGTAACGGTAAAAAACGTATTATTAAATTTAACGAGTTCCTCTCGGCTTCTGTAATTTTTTTCTAGTGAGCTAATATTCGGTTCTACAACAAAAGGATTTGTTTCTTTGTTTATCAGGTTCAAAAACTGTTCGGCTCTTCCACCACGCCACCTATAGATTGCTTGTTTAACATCTCCAACCAACAATAAGGTTCCCATATTACCTTGCTCATCCTGACTTTCGAGGGCATTACTTATTAATGGAACGAGATTCTCCCACTGCATTTGTGAAGTATCCTGAAATTCATCGATAAAGTAATGACGATATTTTTCGCCTAAACGTTCATAAATGTATGGAGCGGGTTGGTTCCTTATTTCATCTGATATAATCTTATTGAATGAGGATATTGGAATCTGATCCCGTTCGGACTCAATGGTTTTAATTTCTTGTTGTATTGCATTCAAAACCGTTAATGGCACAATATTTAAATAGGAATTCCTTAAAAAAGCCCTGTGATAGATCCTTTTTTTAATTTCTAAAAAATATTTTTGAAGGGCGAATACCAATTCCGGATTAGGAGCATGAAATCCTGATTTAAAAATTTTACTTTCCTGAAAATTATTTTCTAATTGGTTGTTGTAAAGCTTAGCAGGATTAAATTCGTAATCACAAATTTTAGTAAAATGGTTGGGAAGCGTTTTTCTGGGAAATACTTCCAAACCAACACCGGATTGGGATATTGTTTCTAAAGCCTGCCTGGCAAGGTCTTTAATTTCAACCTCAATAAGGGTGATTTTTTTTTGAATTAATTTTTTCAGACTTAAAAAATCCTGTGGACTTTTGTTTTTTAGAAGGTCAAGATGATAAGATTGATTTTCCTCAAATAACAATTTCCCCATTTTGTTAAGGTCATATGCAATATCCCAGCTTTTATCGTCTTGAATTTTTTCCAAAGCAAAGTCGATTAGGACTTTTGTAAGTACCTTATCGGTTCCGGCCTTATTTATTAAACGGTCAATTCCTTCCTCTAATAAAAGGTCTGTATCCAATACAACTTCAAAATTCTGTGGAATTTTAAGGTCTTTAGCGAAAGTTCTAATAAGTCGGTGTGTAAATTTATCGATTGTCGAAATATCAAAAAAAGCATAATTATGTAAGATTTGCTTTAATGTGATGCGGGCTCTTTTTTGTAAATGATCATCTTCAATATTTAAATCTTTTGCCAATAATTGAAATAAGGCGGAAGTTTTTTCAGGATTATTAGGATGACCAAATTCGAAAAGACTATTAAGAATGCGACTTTTCATCTCATTAGCAGCCTTATTGGTAAAAGTGATGGCTAGAATTTGATTAAAAATAGTTGAATTTTCTGTCGAAAGTGCAATTTTCAGATATTCCTGCACCAGCTTAAACGTTTTCCCTGATCCGGCGGAAGCATTGTAGATATTAAACGAGCTGCTCTGCACTAATTTTTTATTGCAAATTACGCAATCTTAAAGAGTTCTTAACAAATATTTAGGCGAATATAAATGTTAAATAGAGTAACTTTGAGTGACTCTAATTATTAACTTAAAACGTTTAGAAATGGCATTTGAATTACCAAAACTACCATATGCATATGATGCATTAGAACCCTATATTGACGCAAGAACTATGGAGATCCACCATACAAAGCATCATAATGGCTACACTACGAATCTTAACGCCGCTATTGCGAATACAGATCTTGCAAATAAATCTATTACAGATATATTGAAAAATTTAGACATGTCCAATGGCGCGGTCCGCAACAATGGAGGAGGCTATTACAATCATTCCCTATTTTGGGAAATTATGTCGCCTGATGGTGGAGGTGAACCAACAGGAGACCTAGCTGCCGCGATCAATGAAGCCTATGGCTCTTTTGATGCCTTTAAAGATGTTTTTAGTAAAGCTGCTGCGACAAGATTTGGGTCTGGTTGGGCTTGGCTTTGCGTACATAAAGGGGGGAAGGTAGAAGTTTGCTCAACACCAAATCAAGATAATTCATTAATGCCTGATACCGGATGTGGAGGGCAACCGATTTTGGGATTGGATGTTTGGGAACACGCATATTATTTAAATTATCAAAATAGAAGGCCAGATTATGTTAATGCCTTTTTTAATATTATTAACTGGGATAAAGTTGCTGAGTTGTACAGTTCAAATAAGTAAATGTCAATTATACTTTGATCCAAATTTTAATGAAAATTAAACCTCCTTAGGTACTAAGGAGGTTTTTTATTATATAGAAAAGGGTGGAGAAGTCTCCACCCTTTTCGTCCCAAATCTTACCATAAACTTAACCTACTTATGCTATGGCATTACTAAATTACTGGTATTGTGAGAAATAACAAAGAAATTTTGGTAAATTTTAGGCTTTCAACTAATACTTCAGGCTGGATAAGGAAGAAAAATATTGATTTTAAAAGTTATAATTTACTGAGAATCAGAAATAAAAAAGGCAGGTTTGCACCTGCCTTTTTCCCCAAATCTTACCATGAACTTAACCTACTTATGCTATGGTCCACCAAATGTATGCTAATGCATTGGAGTCCCTTAAAATTTTGGCTAAACTTCTTTTTAATTGGTTGAAATACCTTTGACTG